>JBFIJP010000458.1:0-3115 GCA_041600695.1 Thermoplasmatota archaeon
GCGGGTGAGGGCCTCCCAGATCCAATCCTCCTCCCGGTCGCGGGCCAGGCCGGCGTAGAGGAGCGCCAGTTCCGCGACTGTGTTGCTGATCGTGGGCAGCCCGCAGCCGTCGCGGGCCACCCGCAGGGGCGCCCAGTCGGCGCCGAGGTGCCGGCGAACCTGCTCCAGGTACGCCTGGAAGAACGGGTGCTGGGGTAGCAGGTAGCCGATGCGGGGCCAGCCCTTCTCGTGGCAGCCCCGCACGATGGCGGCGTGTTCCCCGCTGCATGTATGGTACCAGCGCCGCGGGCGACGAACCTGGCGGCCAAACTGGACCAGGGGGACATCCAGGGGGGTCTGCATGAGCCCCCACTCCGTCTCGTCCAGCAGGCTCTGGGCGGCCGCCACGTGCTCCTTGTCCCCGTTGTGGCTGGCCACCGAGATGGCCTTCTGTTCCCATGTGATACCCGCCGCCTCCAGTTCCGGCGCGAAGACCTTCATCATGAGGGGCTTCATCATGGACCGGCCGTAGCAGAGGACGTTGCCACCGAAGCTGTGGAACACCTCATCCCCGTGGGCCCATGCGACGGCGCCGTGGATGGTGGTCTCGGACACGCCGTTGCGCCGGTAGTCCACCAGCGGCTCCCACTCCACGTCCCGGCCGGTCGGAATGCCAGCTTCCCGGTCCCCCAGGGGGCTCTGCGGGTACATGCGCCGCCAGGTTCCTGGGCGGTCCGTCAGGGCGGTGGGGTTCGACACGGCCCTGCCAGGCCCGTTGACGGTTTAGACGGCTCGGCATCTCAGGCAGCGGCCGGCAGCCACAACGTGAAGGTTGAGCCCTCGCCCACACCCGGGGACTCGACGGTAAGATCGCCCTGCATGGCCCGGGCGGCCAGGCGCGCCGTGGCCAGACTGGTTCCCAGGCCCAGGTCTGTCACCGCCATCTCGTCATGGATCTGCGCCAGGGGCTCGAACACCCGGGGCTTCATCTCCGCGCGGATGCCGAGGCCCTGATCGTGCACACTCACGAAGGCCTGCCGCCGGTGTCCGCATTCGACCCTGACTTCGCTGCCCGCCTTCGAGTAGCGCATGGCATTATCGATCAGTACGGTGAGAATATCCGCCACTGCTGCTGGCTCGCCAACCGCCCAAGCCTCGCCCTCTGGACCCCGCAGCTTATGGCCCCCGCGCTTCGCCTCGGAGGCCATCGCCTCCATGACGCCGCGTGCGACGGTGTGCAATTCGATGCGCTCGCTCGTACCCGTGGCGATGGCGACTTCGCGCTCAATGAGGTTGTCCATGGCCGTCACAACCTCCGTGAGCCGGCCAGCCGCCCGGGACACGCGCTCGAAGTGCTTCGACGCGATACCGCTGCGCTCCAGGTCGCGGCGCAGCAGTTCAAGCTGAATGCGCAGCGGCGTCAGGGGCGTGCGCAGTTCATGAGCCATCTTTCGAACCAATTCCATCTTCAAACGGCTCCAGGCATCCAGGTCGGTCAGACGCTTGACGCGCAGCGCAACTTCGCGGCGCGTCGCCTCCTCCTGCAAACGCCGGGCCGTTTCCCGTTGTAGCTGTCTCTGCAAATCGACGATTTCCCGGTTGTGACGCAAGAGCGCCGCCAGGACCTCCTGGGTGTCCACCGTGTCCAGTTCGGCAAGGATGACGACATGATCCTCCTCACGCACCGCCTGGCACCGCCACGACCACTCGGAGCCCCCCGACGCCAACGTGATCAGTTTCGGGCACTTGTCCGGTGCCGCCAGGATTTGATCGAGGGGTGGTGCCAGAAAAAGATCCGCCGGCTCCCGCAGGTGCTTGGCAGCGTGGCGAAACGCGTCGTTGGCGTCCCGCAATTGGCCATCCAGCCCAAAAACGGCTACAACGGCGCCCGAGTCCGCCAGGACGTGCAACAGGGTCTCGGCCACGGGTGCATTCATGCCAGCCGCCTCAGGGCCTCCCCCACATCCCGGGGCCACTCCTGGGCCCCCGTCAGGCGACCGGTTTCGGGGAAGTCGCGCACCAAACGGCCCCCCACCACAACCCTCGGAACGCCGGCCCGTCTCAGGGCTGCCACGGCGCGCCGGGCGGGCAGCAGGTGTGAGGGCAAGGCAAGCGAAAGACACACCATATCCGGGCCGTCTTCTTTCGCCAGATCCACCAAATCCCCGGTGGGTACGTCCGGCCCCAACAGTTCCGTCTGCCAGCCGACGGCCTCAAGCCGGTCGGCCAGAAGTGTGAGGCCCAAGTCGTGCCGATTGCCTTCCACGGATGCCAGCACCACCGTCCCGACCACGTTCGCTGGCGGCATTTCGATGTTGAGCGTCGCCATTGCGCTGCGGCACGTTGCGGTTGCCAGGTGCTCCCGGGCAACGGAGACTTCGTGGACGAACCAGCGCCGTCCGATTTCCTCCATGGCGGGGCAAATCAGTGAATCAGCCACCTTGATCGGATCGGCGGCGCGCAGAATCCGGGTGACTGCGGCCCGGTCGCCAGCCACGAGATGATCTGCCAGCTCCGCGATCTCGGAAGGAAGGGGTGCGGCCCTTGGGGGCTCTGGCGGCGGCCCCTGCAACCGCGCGATGGCGGCTTCCAGCAGGGCCCTCTGAGCCGGGTCGACATCCTCACACATAGCGGCAAAGGTGCCGACCAGCGCGGATTGTGGCGTTTGGCGGCTATCCATCAGGCGGCGACACCAGTCCGTGTACGCCTCGAACAGGCCGCGGTCTTCGTCTTGCACGGCAGTGTCGAGGAATTCCAGGTGTTGCTCCACATCGGCAAGGGCCAGGTGGAGACCCGCGTCCCCGCGCCGCTGCAACCAATCGGGATGCGAGGCGACCAGTCGGTCCACGATTCGTTGTGCCCGGGTGGGGGAGGCCATCGGCGTGGGCGTCAACGCAGATCCCGTAGGGCTTGGCGTATGTCGCGCGGCCAGCGGTCGGCCCCGATTAGCCGCCCTGCCTCCGGGTAGTCGCGCACCAGGTGGCCGCCGACCACGACCCGTTCTGCACCAGCTTCGCGCAAGGCGTCCACCGCCTGACGGGCGGGCGCCAACTGGTTCGGCATCGCCACCGACAGACACACCAGATCCGGCTTGTGCTCACGCACGTAGGCCACCAGATCGGCAAGCGGAACATCC
>JBFIJP010000459.1:0-3104 GCA_041600695.1 Thermoplasmatota archaeon
GAACCTGCCGGCAAGCGATACGCTCTGTCCCGCCAGCCTGATCACGGTCTGGCCGGAGCCGTAGGCCGTGGCCCGACAGCCTTTGCCTCTTTTCCCATCCTTGGCTTCCTGCCCATGAAAGAGCTGTTTATTCTGCGCTCTGGAGAACTCGTGGAGGTCCCGACGCGGCAGCGACGGGCGCCCTTTGGCGGCGGGGCAGCGGCAAAAGAAAAGGGTTCTTTTGTCCTTGATTCTCCGTCAAGGCTTTGCTACTTCGTACCGAGGGGTCCGGTCGACGACGCGAATTTTTGAACATTTCGTGGGCTTCTCGCGAACGCTGGTAACGCTGGTGGGACGACGCCGAGTGGAACGGAGCCGGCGCCTTCCCGCCGCCGACCGCTTGCAGGCTGGCGAGTCCAGCGCGCGCAGGCGGTCCGCTGCGCAGGCGTTCGCCTGCGTTTGCCAACCAGCGTGCGAATTCGGGTTTTATTCCCGAGATCAAAGTCTGTGGCGATGAACGCCCACAAACGTCATCGACGCATGTTTTCTGCAATCGCCATGGTCGTCCTCCTCGCGGGGAGCGCCACGCTGCTGATTCCGGATCCTGTTGCCCGCGCCCCGGCGGGCGACCATGAAGCTGCGGCTTTTGCTGGCCCGCAGCCCATGGAGGCCCCTGCGGCCATGCCCGGCCTGGTCATCCAGAACACCGGCCAGGCTCCGGCCCAGGTGTTGTTCCAGGCCGCCACAGGCCCCTGGGCTGTTGATTTCCTAGAAACAGGATTCAGGTATGCTTCTGCGCAGACACCCCAGGAATCCCTCGAGGTGGAGTTCGTGGATGCGTCACCTTCCATGTCCCTGGTACCCGTGGGCAGCACCCCGGTTCGGGTGAGCTACATCCATGGCAGCAGCGCCGACCACTGGCAGGTGGACCAAGCCACCCACGAGGGGGTTGTGTTTGAGGGCGTGTGGCCCGGCATTGATGCCAGGGTCACCCTGCCCAATGGACAACTCAAGTACGAATTCCATGTGGCACCCGGCGCGGATCCCCGCGCCATCCAGTGGACCGTGCACGGTGCCGACTCGATGCAGCTTGACGAATTCGGCAACCTCGTGCTGGGCAAAAACTCGGCGACGATTCGGGATGCCGCACCCACCAGTTTCACCCGAGACGCCCACGGGCGCGAGCGGGCCGTGGACAGCCGGTTCGTTCTCGACGCCGAAGCCGGGCGGGTCGGCTTCGACCTCGGCCCATACGATGCCAGCAAGAAGCTCATCATCGACCCTGAGATTACGTATGCAACGTACCTGGGTGGATCGGTCTCCGAGATCATCTACGATACGAAGCACTACGCAGGCAGCCTCTACTTCACGGGGTACAGCAACAGCAAGAACTTCGACGAGGTGGGCGCGGGATCGTGGCAGCATTCGCGCCAGAAGATGACCCCCGCCGAGGAGGCCACCGAGGAGGCAGCCTGGGCCGGACCCGAACAAAGTCGCCTCACGGAGCCCCACCCCAACCGTGACGTCATGGTGGGCCGGTTCGCCATTGGCGCCAACGGGGCCATGACCCTTGATTGGCTGACCTTCATCGGGGGCCGCAGCGACTACTACACCCTGACCAACCCGCCGCCCCCATGCACGCCTTTGCCCAGCGATCCCAATGTCCTCGAGCCGGAGGAGGGCTATGGCATCGCCGTTGACGCTCTCGGCGTCTACGTGACGGGATACACGCACAGCGTGGATTTCCCAATTACGGCGGCGACGGCGTATCAGACGTGCCTCCAGAGCACGCACGCCAGCGAAGTTACACCCGTCAGTGGTCGGCCGGAGACCAGCCATGACTTCTACGACGGGTTCGTGATTCGCCTGAACCACGCCGGCGACGACTTGTTGTACGGCACGTATCTCGGCGGCGAGAACGAGGACTACCTGGTAGACATCGATGTCGACGAGGGTAATCCAGGGACGGTGGCTGCAGTTGGGTGGACCTTCAGCCGCGGCGCCGTGGTGGGCCACGCCCCCTACCCAACAACCTCCACGGCCTACCTGAACCAGCGGCACGACCACGCGGTGATCAACCACGACATTTCGTGCAAGCCCGGCCCCCGGGAGGAACAACCGCAGGAGCGGGGCCCAGACACGTGTCCCGTGGGCATGAAGACAGCCGACGGCGTCATCACGCTTGTCGACACCACGGCGGCCGGCAGCGCATCCATGGTGTACAGCACCTTCATTGGCTCGGATGGAAAGGTTCCCGCGCACCCGGGTGGCAACTACGGCGCCAGGCAGTTGGACACGGACGATGAACCAGGCGATGACCGCATTTGGGCCGTGGACGTCGAGGATGGAATCATTCACTTCGCGGGGACAACCAAGTCCAAGACCTTCCCGGTCGTCAATGGATTCTGGTGGAACGGCCACGGACGCGACCAATACAATACGGGAATCCACTCGAACCACCTGGCCTTCTATGGCAAGATGGACCCCAGCGTACCCGGGACGGCAGGCCTCCTCTACAGCACCCACATGGTTTTCCGGGCGTTCGCCTACGGCCTGACAGTCGATTCGTCCTACGCGTACATTGTGGGTTACAAGACCACCAATGCAACGGGGACGACCAGCGATTTGTTGCGCCAGCCAGCCGATTGGGATGATGGTGACAACGGTCTCAACGGAGCGGGCCACGCGGCCTCGTACGACGCATGGTTAGCGGTCGTCAAGCATGACGAGCCGGACCCCGTTGACCAATTGATCTACGCCACCGGTTACGGCGGCTGTTTTGCGGATCGCGGGTACGACGTGGAAGTGCACGGGGACCTTGTTCATCTCGTGGGCCAGCAGATTCCGGGCTTCCAGGCCACAGGGGAGGATAGCGCCTGTGACGACAATGATCCGCTGGACGCCGGGGACAGCTACGAGTACCCCACGACCACCCAGAGCATGTCGTGCACCGGCCAGGGCCCGCCCATCCCGGGCGGCCCCAACGGCACGCGCGGCCTCGAAAAGGCTAGCGTGGCGGTCGTCACCACGGTGCGTCATGACCGTACCACATCCCCGGAGTCGGTCACGGTGCTGTACAGCGATCGCTTTGGAGGAACCACCCAGGTGGGTCACACGCTGGCCCA
>JBFIJP010000460.1:0-3097 GCA_041600695.1 Thermoplasmatota archaeon
CGGCGCTCCTCCCAGGCCCCGCCGGCCTGGCTCCAGGTTTTGTGTTGCTCGATGGCGTCGGCTAACTCAACGATCCCCTCGCCACGGTCCGCGGATGTACGCACCAGGGGCGGCCACCAGAAGTCGTCCGTGTCGGGGTGGCCGAGGCTCATCATGGCCTCAACCTCGGCGTGCACGCGGTCGGCGCCGTCCAAGTCGGATTTGTTGACGACGAAGATGTCGGCAATCTCCATGACGCCCGCTTTGACCGCCTGCACGTCGTCGCCCAGATTGGGAACGAGGACGACGAGGACGGTGTCGGCCAAGCCAATGACATCGACTTCCGCCTGGCCAACGCCCACGGTCTCCACCAGGATCACGTCTTTGCCAAGGGCGTCCAGCACTTTCACCGCGTCCGCCGTGTGAGTCGACAGGCCCCCGAGGGCGCCGCGCGTGCCCATGGATCGGATGAACACATCCGGGTCATTGCTTCGTCCCTGCATCCGGATGCGGTCGCCCAGGATGGCGCCGCCCGTGTAGGGACTTGAAGGATCAACGGCGATGACGCCCACCTTCAGCCCCTTTCGTCGGTAGTGGACGATGAGCTTGTCGGTGAGCGTGGATTTCCCTGTACCTGGGCTGCCGGTGACTCCGATGACGTGGGCGGCGCCCAGCTCACCGTGCAACTGGTCTAGGATCTGCCGCGCTTCGGGGTCATCGGCTTCCACGAGGCTGATCAAGCGAGCCGCCGCACGACGCCGGCCGGCGCGAACACCCTCCAGCAAGTCCATGCTACGCTTCCTGCACCCGTGCCTTGAAGCGCGGGTGTTCCTCGATGAACCCGACGATCTGCCGCGTGTCTGTGCCCGGACCAAAGACGGCCTCGATGCCCGACTCGCGCAGGGCGGACGCATCGGCGTCCGGGATGATGCCACCGCCGAAGACGACGATGTCTTCGGCGCCCTCGCCCACCAGCATTTGCTTGATGCGGGGGAACAGGGTCATGTGTGCACCCGAGAGGCAGGAAAGTCCCACCAGGTCGACATCCTCCTGGATGGCCGCATCCACGATCTGCTGGGGCGTTTGCCGCAGGCCTGTGTAGATGACCTCATAGCCGGCGTCCCGGAGGGCCCGAGCGACAACTTTCGCGCCGCGGTCGTGGCCGTCCAAGCCGGGCTTTGCGACCAGCACTCGAATGCGCCTTTCCGCCATCGGGTTGCCCAGAAAGTTGGTCTATATAACCCCGGGGGGAAGGGACGGGGCTGGAGCCACTAGCGCGGCCGTGCGTAACGCCGCCCGCGCCCACCGGAGTCCGGGCGGGCACGGGCGGCGGGTCTGCTACTCTTCCTCGTCTACTTCCACTTCGCCCGGCGGCAGGATGGCGACTTGCATGACGCGGTCGCTCTTGTCCATGCGCATCACCGTGACGCCCTGCGTCGAACGCCCCTGGCGACTGACCTCGCCCACCGGTGTTCGGACCACCATGCCGCTCTTGGTAATGACCAGCATGCTGTCGTCAGCGTGGACGGTCCTGGCCGCTACCACGGAGCCGTTTCGTTCGTTCACCACAATGGTGCGTACACCCTTGCCGCCCCGGCGGGTTAGTCGGTAATCGTCCAGGGGCGTGCGCTTGCCGTAGCCGTTCTCGGTGATCGTCAGAATCTCCGCCTCGGGCTCCGCAACAGCCAGTGAAACCACCTCGTCGCCGTCGCCCAGGGTGATGCCCCGCACGCCGGCAGCCACCCGACCCATCGGCCGGACATCCACTTCGTCGAAGCGGCAGGCCTGGCCCCGGCGGGTGGCCAGCAGAATGTTGCGCTGTCCATCCGTCCGGCGCACGGCCAGGAGCTCGTCGCCTTCGCGCAGTTCAATGGCCTTGATGCCGGTCACGCGAACGTGGCGGAAGGCCGACAGCGGCGTCTTCTTGACCACGCCCCTGCGAGTGGCGAAGAAGAGGAACTGGTTCTCCTCCTCGAAATCCCGCACAGGGATGATGTTCTCCACGAACTCGCCCGCGTCGAGCTGGATGAGGTTCTGGACGGGCTTGCCCCGGGCCTGCCGGCTGCCCATGGGGACGCGGTATCCCTTGAGCCAGTGGACTCGACCGTGGTTGGTGAAGAAGCACAGGTAGTCGTGGGTCGAGCCGACGACCGTGCCCAGCACATGGTCATCCTCCTTCGTCTGCAGGCCACGCAAGCCCTTCCCGCCACGTTTCTGCTGGCGGTACGTGTCCAGCGGCATGCGCTTGAGGTATCCCTGTTGGGTCCACGTGTAGATCGACTCCTCCTCAGGGATCAGGTCCTCGGTGTCGATGTCGATCTCGCCATCCTCGATGGCGGTGCGGCGCTCGTCTCCGTAGTCGTCGCGGAGCTTCAGCATCTCCTCGCGGATGATAGCAAAGACGCGTGCCGGGTCCGCCAGGATGGCCATGTACTCCGCAATCTTGACCAAGAGGTCAGCGTGCTCGCCGCGCAGCTCCTGCGATTCGAGGCCGGTGAGCTTCTGGAGCCGCATGTCCAGGATTGCCTTGGCCTGGATTTCGCTGAGGGCAAAGGGCTCGTACACATCGCGGGGGAAGAGCGCGCGGACCTCGTCCGGCAACTCCTCCACGCCCATCAACCGCGCCCGCGCCTGGTCGGCGTCGGCGCTGCTGCGGATGAGTTCGATGACTTCCTCGATACGGTCGAGGGCCGTGATCAAGCCCTCCAAAACGTGCGCACGCTTCTGGGCCTTGTCCAGCTCGAACTCAGTGCGGCGGGTCACCACCTCGAAGCGGTGCTTGAGGAAAACCTCCAGCAACTGCTTGAGCCCCATGGTGCGGGGCCGACCGTCGACGAGGGCCAAGTTGTTGACGGAGAAGGAGGACTGGAGCGCGGTGTGCTTCCACAGGAGGTTCAGAACCACATCGGTGATGGCATCGCGCTTGAGCTCAATGACCATCCGCATTCCTTGGCGATCCGACTCGTCGCGCAGGTCAGAGATGCCCTCAATGACCTTGTCCTTGGCCAGTTCGGCGATGGCCATCAGGAGATTGGCCTTGTTGACCTGGTACGGAATCTCGGTGAACACGATGCGTTCCCGGTCCGATCCCATCTGCTCGATCTCGTGCTTGCCGCGA
>JBFIJP010000461.1:0-3095 GCA_041600695.1 Thermoplasmatota archaeon
GGGTGGCTTCTAGCGCTGGCAGGCGGGGCAGTAGAAGGTGCTTCGGCCGGATTGCACGATGCGTCGCACGGGCGCCGTGCAGCGGGGGCAGGGTTGCCCCTCGCGCTGGAACACGCCGACGCTGAACAGGAAGGAGCCCTGTTGGCCGATGCTGTCGACGTAGTCGTTGAAGGAGGTGCCGCCGGCGGCCAGCGAGTCCTCCAGCACCCCACGGATCGCGTCGTGCAGAGGCGCCACCCGGGCGCGGGGCGTGTTGCGGGCGAGGCGGCGGGGGCTGAGGCCGGCACGCCACAGGGCTTCGCAGGCGTAGATGTTGCCGATGCCTGCGATCTTGGTCTGGTCGAGCAGGAAGGCCTTGAGGGGCGCGCGGCTTGAGGCCAACAAGTGTTCTAAAACTACGGAATCGAAAGCATCGGACAGTGGCTCAACCCCGTAATGATCCAGAACCGACACCCGCGTGCCGGGCCCAAAACGCTGCAGCGACCCGAACCGGCGCGGATCGCTGAAGCGAAGCTCCCCGCCATCGTCCAGCGCCAGCACCAGATGCGTGTGCGGGCGCTCCGGCTCCCCGGGCTCCGCAAAAAGCAACTTCCCCGTCATGCCAAGATGAACCAGCAGCGAACCACCATCATCCAGGCGCCACAACAGGAACTTGCCCCGCCGCTCCACCGCGCCAACCCGCACGCCCTCCAGGGATTCCAGGGGATCCGGGCTCCGGCCGCGCAGCCGGGCACCGCGCCAATCGACGCCCTCGATGCGGCGATCCACCAGCCGCTCCTGGAGACCACGCCGGATGGTTTCGACCTCTGGCAGTTCGGGCACGAACCGCCCACGGACCCCCGCCGCTCAAGAGGCTTGTGTGGCGCCACCCACCCTCGGGCGGTCCACACACACCGATACGAGGACGCCCACCAGGATGGAAGCCGCAACGCCGACGGCGGGCGGAATCGGTGCCGTGAATGCCACCGCCAGAACCGCAAACACCACCCACGCGCTTCCACGCATGGCTTTCCAGAAGCGCCTCCGCGTTATAGGGTCGTAGCAGCCACGCAGGTCCCGCCGCACCAAAAGGAGTGCAACCGCGCCCCACAGGGTCTGGTCGACGGCGGGCCGTCGCACCCTGCGGCCGGCACCCCTGCCGCGGGCGCTGGCGCGCCTCGGGTTTCAGGTCTCACAAAAGGAACGGAAACGGAAGAGGAAGAGGAAGAAGGGAAAGCAACCGGGCGCGTCTAGACGCTCTGGGTGTGGCAGTTGCCGCTGGAAGCGTGGCCAGCAGCCTGGTCCCAGCCCATGGTGGCATGGGTGACACCGGTCACGCACGTGGTGTACGAGCCGCCACCAACACCGCCCCACTGGAACGTGACCATGCCGTCGGCGCCGGTGTCGGCGCAACCCGAGGCCTGGCCGCCGGTGTCGTTGTCATCCACGGTCACACAGACATTGGCCGCCAGGACGGGGCTCTCGCCAGCGTCGTAGATGACGACATCGATCAGCAGGTTGCCGGTGCGGGGGTTGCCCTGCCGGCGGTGATCGATGCTGTGAACGTGCATGTCGCCCCCGACGGGGTCCGTCTCGTCGTTGTCCGAGGCACTGCTGCAACCAGGGTCGGCCGGGAAGTCGATCAGCATGTCGCCATCGTTGTCGATGCCGTCGCTGCACGCCGGATCCTGAACGACGCCGCACGTCGTGCTGCCGACCAGCTCACAAGCGTCCAGGCGGCCGCTGCCTTGCCGGTCGCTGGCCAGGCCCAGGTTGTCCGCCGTGTTCTTCACGGCGTTGTCCGCCTGGGTGAAGCTGGAGCCGGGGTTGACGGCGAGGTACAGTGCCACGGCGCCCGCCACGTGGGGGGTCGCCATGCTGGTACCATCCATCGTCTGGTAGCCGCTGCTGCCGCTGCCGACGCTCGTGATGCTGCTGCCCGGAGCAATGACATCCACTTCGGGGCCCTGGCTGGAGTAGCTGGCCCAGCCGTCGGTGCTGGTGCTTGCGGACACGATGATCGTGATCGATGCCTTGGCCTTCCACGGGTGGCTGACACAGTTCGTGCAGGGGCCGGAGTTGCCGGCAGCCGCCACATGGATCGTGCCCTTGTCGTGGCTGTACTGGATCGCGTCGTTGTAGGCCGTGCTGGCGCCGCCGCCCCACGAGTTGGAGCTGACGTGAGCACCCTGGTCGCCGGCGTACTTGAGGGCGCTGGTGATGTCGCCCGCCGAGCAGCCGAAGGGGCCGCCGCCGACGCGGTGGAAGATCTTCACCGGCAGGATCGTGTGCTGGCTCATGCCGGCGATACCGACGCCGTTGTTGGTCGTGGCGCCCGCGGTGCCAGTCGTGTGGCTTCCGTGGTAGCTGCACGAGCCGCCGGTGTCCTGCGGGTCGTTGTCGTTCTCGTAGAAGTCCCAGCCCTGCAGGACGCGGCTCTGGCCGGCAAACTCCTCGTGGTTGCGGTTGATCCCGGAATCCACCATGGCCACCTTGACGGCCGTCGAGCCCAGGGTCACGTCCCAGGCGCCCTCGCCGCCGACGATCTTGGAACCGTAGTGACCCGATTCGCCGTACTTGGCGTCGTTGGGCACGAAGAAGAGGCGCACCGCTTCCAGGTCTTCCCATTCCAGGTAGCGGACATTGGGGTCAACCAGGGCAGCCGCGCGCAGCGCCATGTGCTGGTCGGTGCGAACCTTCAGGAACTTCAGGTCCTCGTCGACCTGAAAGACCGGGATGCCCGCGTACGCAGTGCGGTCCTCCGGTAGATCGTAGAAGCCGATGAAGTAGGGCTGGATTCCCTCGGGAACGGAATTTGCGATATCCGTGGCCGGGGCAATCTGTGTTGTGAGTTCCTGAACTGGCCCCGGTACGGCCAGTGCCATCGGCGCCAGCAGCAATGCAGCCGCCAGGGCCACCAATTGTGTCTTCATCATGGTTATCGAATCTCCGGGTTTTGCTCGCACGCCCGAGGTTCATCACCGTCGGCCAGGCCAGCCCCCACCCGGCGGACGACGCCGCTTTCAGTTCTTACGCGTGGAGGGTTGTGCACCCATCCGGTTGCGCCCAAATGTGTGCATTAGGTGGCCGGGCTAAGGTGGCTGCGGACCGCCCCA
>JBFIJP010000462.1:0-3085 GCA_041600695.1 Thermoplasmatota archaeon
GCGAGTTGGTCGGCAAGGAACGTGGCCCCCACCAGCAGGAGGCCGGCGCCGACGAGATTGGCCTGTAGGAGTCCGTGCACGCTGTCAGGTGTGGTGGGCACCCAGCGCAACAGGCGGGCGCCGAGCAGCACCAGCGCGACCAGAAGGTAGGGTACCGCCAGGAGGATGGAACCGGCCTGCCAGGCAGCGGCGACGGCCGGGAGGACCACGAGCGGCAGCAGTGGGGCGGGCAGGTGGGCGGCCCCCAAGAGGCCTAGTGGTGGCCAGACGAAGCCTGCGGCGAGGCCGGCGATGCTGCCGGCGCGGGGAAACCCGGCGAGGAACATCAGGACGGCGCCTGCCAGCAGGAGCCGGATGGGGTCGACCAGAAGTGCGGTGGGTCCGGCCGCGATCACCAGGCTGGGAATCCAGGCTCCACGCGGGTGCCAGATTCGGCTGGCTGCCAGCCCTGCCGCTGCGGCCAGTGCGAGTGTGGCCATGCGTGCAGGGGCGGGGGCCGGCACGAAGAGCGCTGCCAGCGACGCGAGGGCCACCAGGGCATACGGCGCTACCTTCTCCATCTGGCTCACGGCTGCCACTCCAGCAGCCGGCCGACTGCAATGGGTTCCAATTCATCGGCTCCGGCCGCCTCGCGGCGCAGCGGGTTGCCCTGGGCGAGGATGCGGGAGGCCCCAGCGTAGGCGGCCAGCGATGAAGCGGCGGCGAAGGCGACGGTTCCCTGCAAGGCGACCAGCACGCCAACGGGATTGGGAAGCGCGTGCCCGAAGGCCACGGGCCAGCCGATGATGGGGGGAAGCTGGAAGGCCACCCAGCCCGCGGCGGCCACCATCAGGAAGCTGCCTCCGCCCAGGGCGGCACCCTCGACGGCGGCGCGGCGCCGCAGCTCCTCGGGGCCCACACCCAGGCCACCCAGGGCATCGAGCACGTGCAGGCGTCCGCGCAGACTGCGGTCGGTGGCGAGGTACACGATTCCCAGGCTGGCGACGGCAGCCGTGGCGCCCAGGTAGGCCAGCGTGGCGCGGGCGTCGCCCAGCACCTCATCGGCCACTTCTCGCTGTAGCGTCGCTGACGAGCGAACGCCCCCAACATCCGGGCGCACGTCCGTGGCAGGCGCGCGGGCGGTGACAGTGATGACGGCCGACTGGATGGCGGCCTCTGTGGCCCCGGCCTCGAAGATGGCGGGCGCTTCCAGGGTGCCCGCCTGACCAGGCTGGAGTGTGACGGTGAGCACGGGCAGATCCCGGTTGCCCACCCGCACTGGCAGTTCGGCAGACCCGGCAACTCCTCCCACGTTGCGCACGGTGGCAACCAGGGTTGCTTCGCCGCCAGGTCGGGGGACCGCGGGGTCCACGCGCAGGGACTCCACCACGACCCAGGCCTCGCTGGCGTGGGCGGCGTCGCCCACGAAAACCGGCAGGGCGGTTACCGATTGGCCCCGCGTGACGGCGACGTAGGCACCTGGAGCCTGGGCCGGCAGCCGGGCAGTACCGTTCGCATCACTGGTCGCCGTGGCCAGCGGCGCGGTATCCAGGCGGTCGAGGCTGGCGTGCAGGAAGACGGTTCGGTTGGCCACCGGAAGGCCTGCTGCGTCGCCGACCCGCAAAACGATCTCGGCGTCGTCGAACTGGATTCGCTCCCCTTGCAGGATCAGGTCGGGCGGAAGCGTGGAAACATCACGGGTTGGGTTGACCGTTACCTGGAAGTCACCGTCGGGAGCCACGATGACGGCGCTGACGGTTTCCTGGCCAAGGCCTGGCACCCGCGCCGAGACGGAAGCCTCCACGGCGCCGTCGACCCGGACATCCAGGGTTCGCTGGCCGGGGTTGCGTCCCAGGTTCACCAGGTCAATGGTCACGGTGACGGGTTGGCCAGCGCGGGGTGCGACTGGTTCCAGCCGGAGATCCACCACTTCGATGCGGGCGTCCTGCCGCTCCAGGGCACGCAGCAGTTTCTCCGAGTCCGGGCCCGCCCGAATCACGCTGACCCGGTCCGCCTCAAGGTCGGCCAGATCCTGCGCCGTCGCTAGTGGCAGGATACCCTCGTCGGCCAGCATTCCGGGCGCCCGGAAAATGCCCGAGACCTCAAGGATCCGGGCGTGTGGCCGGAAGGCAGCAGGCACCAGCAGACCATCGCCCACATCCGCACCCAGGCGGTCGGCCAGCCGCTGGCCCAGTGCGATCTCGCCCTCCCCGGGCACGCTGCCGCGCCGCAGATCAACGCCGTGATACTCAGCCAACTGGGCCCACTGGCCGCCGCGCAGGAGAACGGGGTGCCGGCCCACCGCGGTGGGAACCAGCACCTCGGCCACGAGGCGCTCCACATCCGGATCGTGCATCAGGGCGGCAACCCGCCGCATGTCGGCCTGCCCGCCGAGCACCGCCCCCGGGCGAGCGCCAATGACCACCTCGTCCTCACCCCCCGCGATGGCTGCGGGCACGCCGGCAGCCGCCAAGGGGAATCCAAGGTCGACGACCAGCAGCGCGGCGGCAAGGAACATGAGCGGCAACAGGCGCGTTCCCAGCAGCAGCGGCTGGATCTGGGTCGGCAGCCCCGGCACCCGGCGCGAGGGTGGCTCCCGCTGGGTAGGCGGTGAGCGCAGGAGGGCCGCTCCGGCTCCAAGCGCCTTCTGGGCACGCCACAAGCCGGCGGCAAGTCCCAGCATCGATGGCAGGGCGCCTGCCGCCAGCAGGGTGGCCAGCGGCAGCGGCCGGGGGTGGAAGGCGTCCCCGGCAAACAGGTAGAGGCCCAAGGCCGTGGCGGCTGCAGCCCCCGCCCCAAGGACCACCATCCAGGCAACCCGGAGCAAAACCACCAGACGCCCCGCCCGCGGGCTGCCCAGGGCGGACAGGGTGGCCGCCAGCCTGGCACGGCCACGGGCCTCAAGGTCCGCGAAGGCGGCTGCGGTGAGTGCCACGGCAGGCAGGGAGGCCGCGATGAGGACGAAGGCGGAGTTGCCCAGTCCGCGTACGCTGTTGGCGGCGTAGGAGTCGCTTCCCCGACTGGGCAGCGCCAGGAGGCCGTGCTCCTCCAGGACCGCCGGCTGGGGTGCTCGGGGGACGAGGACCGCCACAACCGGGGCCGGGCC
>JBFIJP010000463.1:0-3059 GCA_041600695.1 Thermoplasmatota archaeon
CCGATCGCGGGTGGCCGCGTGTAACTGCCATGTCAACTCGCCGTCTTCGAGACCCGTTACAGTCTCACTGGCGTCCATTGTCAGATACGCGGCGCGCAAAGCATCATCGTACGGCAAGTCGAGGGCGACCGGGGGAAGGGTACGGCAGTTGACGCCCGTCGTCGGCTCGCAGGCAGGCACCCTGCCCACCATCGGCTGCGCCTCACGCGTCTCTAACAAGGAGCCCGCCGACCCATGTTCTCCGGCGGTCGATGCGTCCCCAAGGCACCCAGGTGCAAGGAAGACGAGCAACAGGAGCAGCCAACGCATGGGCCGCCATCGAGAACCGACTACATAGCAGCCATCGAACACCTGTTGGCCGGGTGGCGCGGAGGCTGGCGCCTTGGTGCCCCTGCCAATGCCGCCGCGCTGACGGTGCGGCCGGTGGCTGAGCCAACGCAGCCCGGAGCGCTTCGCCAGGCCGCCGGCCGGCAAGGTACGCACCGTGCAGCAGAACCATGCCGAGCACGCCCCGCACGGGGAGCCGACGCCGTGGGATCAAGCAAGGGCTCCCCGCGCCCAAACCACATCGCGCCTCCACACGCTCCAGGAGGTCGTCGGCGTGCCACGCGCCTCGCCGCACGGGGCTGTGGGTCGTGGGCTGCGGACCAGCGATTATTCGCGCGGTGAGCGGTTCCGCTCTGGCAAGAAGTGGTCCGTCCACGACAGGTCGACGGTGTAGTCCTGGGGCGCGAAGTAGTCCGCCGTGGGTCGAACTACCAACCGGCCGCCCCAATAGCCGGTGGGGGGGTCGTCGAGGTCGATCTGGATTGGACTAGAACCTCCGATGATGATCTGTTCTGATCCGGGACACGGCTCATCGTTCGTGGTTAGGCACCAGATGTACGTCTCCAGTTCTTGCGTGGCGGGAGTTTGCGCGTCCCAGGTAATGGTGGCCGAGAAGTTCGTCATTTCCCCCTGGAACGGAACGATCACGGTCTGCCCGTTACAGCAAGAAGTGCACCGGGGCTCGATATCCCAGTGACATGCGCCAGTTCTTCCGGTGGCGGTAGCGTCGAGGTGGGCGGTTTGCATTTCTAAGGCTGCAACTTTTACGTATTCGGCCGTCACCTGGCCGGTGATGGCGTAGTCCAGGGCGGCAAAGGGTTGCGAGCCGGTTGGTTGGCTAACCGTGCTAATCAACGTCTCGCCCGGTCTTAATGCCAAATCGCCCACGGTCAAGGAAAGAGGAGCATAGCCCATGGTTTCGGCGATTGGGTCGTGACGGTCGGTGCCTTCCGGATCAACACGTGAATGGATTGCCAACTGCCAGAGAAGCTCGGTCTCCCCAACGTCGTACTGGTCGACGACAACCTCCAATCTTAGTTCAGCGCGGCGTAAGGCTTCAGGGTATTGCAGGTCGAGCGGCACAGGCGTATACTCTCCACATTGCACAAACAACACGTCTGCGCATGACACACGCCCTTCCGTTCGAGCCAATTCTCGCGTGTGCAGAATGGGGACCTCGGCTGCTTGCGGGTCAGAGTCCGGCCGGTCGCCCAGGCATCCTGAAACCAGCAACGCCACGGCAACCACGATCCAACGCATGGGCCGCCATCGAGAACCGACTACATAGCAGCCATCGAACACCTGTTGGCCTGGTGGCGCGGAGGCTGGCGCCTTGGTGCCCCTGCCAATGCCGCCGCGCTGACGGTGCGCCCGGTGGCTCAGCCGACGCAGCCCGGAGCGCTTCGCCATGAACGAATGGCCCCCGGCCGACGACCCGCATTCCGGCAGCAGAATCGTGCCGAGCAGGCCGCGCACGGCAAGGGCTACGCCGTGGGGTCAAGGGGGATCCACGCCGACAACGATGGCCCAAATCAGATGGCTCATCAAGCCTCCGCCCGGTTCCCGAGGCATCCCGCGCACCGCGGGACTGAGGTATCAACATGCCAACCAAACCAGCAGCAAAAGGCGGACCGGGAGCCGACACCAAGGCAACCGCGAAGGGGGCCGCCGGCTTGCCCGCCAAGACGGGCAACAAATCCGGGAAGGGACGCGACAACAAGCCAGCGAAGAAGTGAGGCGGGTGCGGAAGGCCGGACGCCGCCGCGTTGCGGTCTTCTGCATCCGGGGGGCCCACAATGCGTCACATCATCAACGCTACCCGGGCTTGGAGTACCGCGCACCCCGACCATGCGTTCCGGGCATCTAGCGCCCGCGGCCGATAGTTTCGTCCCTGGGGCTATTGGAAGAACGGGTCGCTACGGGCAACTGGATCACGAACAACATCTAGGGCATCGCGGACGACGTTCTGCGAGACCTGTACGTTCGGGGCAAAACTCGGGACGTGATCCTTCCCTTGACGGTGCTCCGGCGGCCGGCCGCCCCCGGCGGCGCCTGCCGCGCCCGCCAACGCGCGTGCCCTGATCTGGTGCCCATGGATCAGGTAGTCCTATCTTGGGCCCTGGGGGGTACTGCCTGTGACCACTCAAAGTTCACTGCGAACTCTTGCGGTGCCCCAAGGGGCGAGCTGGCCCAGATCTCTATGGTGCCACCCCAGTACCCGGCCGTGATGTTCGGCCGATGGAACGTGACGGGGCTGGATCCTTCCTTGACTTCGTTCTCGAATCCAGCGCACGGTTGGTACTGGGGCGTGTAGCACCTCAGAAGGATGTTCAGGTCTGCGGCGGGGGCAACCACCGGAACCCACGAAACCTCAGCAGAGAAGTTCGTCAACAGGTCCGTGAAATGGAGCGTGGCCGGCTCACCACTACAGCAACCGCCGCTGGTCAAACCCACGCGGGCACCGGTTTCGTGTTGACTTGTCTGGGTGCTGTTTCTCTCCACCCAGTCGGCCGTGGCTTCTGGCATCCGCACGACGGTGGCTGTCCCGCCGACCTGAACCCATTCGCCGTCCAGCGGGCGGCTGCGCTCCGTCGAGGCTTGGCTTGCGATGGTTTGCCCGGGCTCCAGCGCCAAATCCTCAAGGGACACGTTCAGCGACGGGCCGCCCAACACGACCGCGAGCTCGTCCCCCAATGCCATCGTGCGCGCATCTGCGACGGCCAACCGCCAAA
>JBFIJP010000464.1:0-3058 GCA_041600695.1 Thermoplasmatota archaeon
ACGGCCAGCCATACGTACGCCGCCGCAGGAACCTACACGGTGACCCTGAGCGTGGACGACGGCAACGGGGGATCCGACTCGGCAAGCCAATCGGTCAGCCCCACGGCGCCCGCGGGTGACCCGATCCTGACCAGTGGCGTGGCCCAGTCCGGAAGCCTGGCGGCCACGGGCGACGAGGACTTCTACCGCATCGAAGTGCCGGCGGGGGCGACGGAGTTGCAGGTGGTGCTGGACGGCCCGGCCGGCTCGGACTTCGATCTGTACACGCGCCAGGGCGCTCGGCCAACGGACAGCACCTACGGGTGCCGACCCTACACCAGCAGCAGCGACGAGACCTGCACCCACGCCAACCCGGCGGCGGATTGGTGGTACGTCCGCGTGGACAGCTACTCCGGCGGTGGCGCCTACACCATCACGGCCACCGTCACCCAGGGTGGCGGCAACGGCGCCCCGGCGGCCAGCTTCACCTCGAGTTGCTCAGGGCTGTCGTGCACGTTCGACGCCAGCGGTAGCAGCGATCCAGACGGCGATCCCCTGTCGTACGCGTGGACCTTCGGCGACGGCGCCACGGCAACCGGCGCCACGGCCAGCCATACCTACGCCGCCGCAGGAACCTACACGGTGACCTTGAGCGTGGACGATGGCAACGGGGGCAGCGACGCCGCGAGCCAGAGCGTCACGGTGTCCTCGGACCCCGACCCGTCGACGCCCAACCTGAGCAATGGTGTCACGACGACGGCGACGCTGGGTGGCAGTGGCGCGGATGCCCACTACAAGATCTACGTCCCGGCGGGCACATCATCGCTGACGGTTGTCATGGATGGTCCTGCGTGCGCGTGGTACAGTTGTCCGCTGGACGCGGACCTGTACGTGCGGCTGGGTGCCCGCGCCACGGACAGTGCCTACGACTGCCGACCCTACGAGTCGGACAGCGACGAGGCCTGCACCATTTCCAACCCGGCAGCGGGTTGGTGGTACGTCCGCCTCGACTCATATTCGGGTAGTGGCAATGTGGACGTGACCGCGACATTCTGACGCCCGTTACGCGTTCCCCCCCTTTCCCCCCTCGACCTCTGCGTTTATCGTAGTTCTACATTTTTAAGAATCCTAATCATGATATTTGTGTCAATTGACAGCACACTGCACGCATGCTAGTGTATCCATACTATTCGGCCGAATTTTCCGGGACCGGGGGGTTCATATGGGTCAGCCAATCATCCACGCTGGTTCTGGCCCACCCCGAGGGATGCTGGCAGGACAAGCGATTCAGGTGAACTCATGAAGACGATTCAGACGCTGTTGCTCGGCATTTTTATGTTGAGCGTCCCCATCACAACCGGGGTTTCCTTTGAGGCCGCGGATTTCGCAGCCGTGGAACCCACCTCCCTCGGCCAGGCCATCATCGGATTCGAAGCCGGGGCACTGCCCCCGGTAAAGGTCGGCCACCAACTGGCCGGCTTCCCCGTACTCAACGTCGTTGAGCGCGGCAATTTCGTGGTCGTCGCAGCCAGCGATGTCATGGACGTGCGCCTCGCCGCCTTCGGCATGGCCGGCTTGGCCTACGTCGAAGATGACGTTGTCAAGCACGCCACCGTCGTCGTCCCCAACGACAGCCGCTACGCCAACCAGTACGGACCCCGCATCCACGGCCTCGAGACCGCCTGGGAAGATGTCGGCTTCGGCAGCAGCGACGTCATCGTCGCCGTCCTGGACACCGGCATCCGCCGCACCCACCAGGACTTCGAGTCCAGCCGCATCATGGCCGGCTACGACTACTCCAACAACGACAGCAACCCCGCGGACGATTGCTCGCACGGCACCCACGTGGCCGGCACCGTCGGCGCCACCACCAACAACGGCGTCGGTGTGGCCGGCATGAGCCAGACCCGCATCATGCCCATGAAGGTCCTGTCGCCCCTGGGCTTCTCATTCGTCACGTGCAGCGGCAGCGCCAGTGACATCGCCGACGCCATCTACGACTCCACCGACCAAGGCGCCGACATCATCAGCATGAGCCTGGGCGGCGGCGGCTCCACCACCGAAGAAAACGCCGTCAACTACGCCTGGAACAACGGCGTGCTCGTCGTGGCGGCCTCCGGCAACGACGGCGGCAACAACTCCATCGACTGCCCCGCCTGCTACGACTCCGTGATCGCCGTTGGCTCCGTCAACAGCAACAAGGTCCGCTCGTCCTTCAGCGACGGCGGCGCCCAACTGGAAATCATGGGCGCCGGCAGCGCCGTCTGGAGCACCACCGACAGCAGCGACAGCGCCTACACCAGCATGGACGGCACCAGCATGGCCACGCCCCACGTGGCGGGCATCCTGGCCCTCGCCAAGGGCTGCTCGGGCGCCAGCAACACGGTCATCCGCCAGGCCCTGCGCGACACCGCCGAGGACCGCGGCACGACTGGCCGCGACAACGCATACGGCTACGGTGTCGCCCGCGCCGACCTGCTCATCAAGGAACTCGGCTGCGCTGGCGGCCCGACGGCCGCCTTCACGGGAACCGTCAGCGGCCTTACCCTCAACGTTGACGCCAGCGCCAGCAGCACCGGCGACGGCAACCCCCTCAGCTACGCCTGGGACTTCGGAGACGGCGCCGCCGGCTCCGGTGTCACTGCCAGCCACACCTACGGCGCCAGCGGAACCTACACGGTCACCCTCACGATCACCGATGGTTCATCCTCCCGATCCCTGGCCCAGACCTACACGCTCAGCGACGGCAGCGGCCCGATCGACCCCGACCCGGCCACGCCCAATCTGGAATCCGGCGTCTCCCGTTCCGTGACCGTTTCGGCCGGCGGCGAGGGCCACTTCAAGATTCACGTCCCCGGCGACGCGACGACCCTCACGGTCACCATGGACGGCCCTGACTGCCCAGTGGTCTGCACCTTCGACGCCGACCTGTACGTCCGCTTCGGCGCCCGCGCCACGGACAGCGAGTACACGTGCCGCCCGTACGCCACCGGCAGCGACGAGACCTGCAACCAAGCCAACCCAACCGAGGGCTGGTGGTACGTGCGCGTCGATGGTTACCAGGGCAGCGGAACGGTCA
>JBFIJP010000465.1:0-3057 GCA_041600695.1 Thermoplasmatota archaeon
ACCCGTTCTGCACCAGCTTCGCGCAAGGCGTCCACCGCCTGACGGGCGGGCGCCAACTGGTTCGGCATCGCCACCGACAGACACACCAGATCCGGCTTGTGCTCACGCACGTAGGCCACCAGATCGGCAAGCGGAACATCCGCCCCAAGCAGCTTCGCATCCCACCCTGCCTCCTGCAACCGGTCCGCCAGAAGAGACAAACCAAGCCCATGCCGATTGCCTTCGATGCAAGCCAGAACGGCCCGGCCAGACGTCGGCGCACGCCGGACCGGAATGTCCAGGCCGGCCAAAGCCGCGCGGCATGTGGACGTCGCCAGGTGCTCCTTGGCAACCGTAATCTCCGTTCTCTCCCAGAGGCGCCCCACCTCCTCCAGAGCCGGCTGGACCAATTGGTCAGCAACCGTATCCCGCGTCGCACGGGACAAGATCTCCACGGCCGCCGCCCGGTCCCCCGCAAGAAGCGCCTCCGTCAGCGCGGCGACTCGGGGGTCCTCAACATCCTTCACGGGCTTGATCACGAGGGGTCTTCGCAGGCGCGGGATGTTGTGCATCAGGAGGTCGCGCCGGGGCCCTGGCCCCACCACTTCTGCCATGATCTCATACGTCGCCGCCAGGGCCTCCGCACTCATGCCGTGCGATTCCTCCACCCGGCGAATCCAGTCGGTGTAAGCCTCAAACAGGCCCGGATCCCCTGCTTCGGCCGCCGCGGCCAGGAAATCCAGGTGATGCTGCACGTCCTGCCGCACCGTCCGGGGCCCCCGTTTGACGGCCCGATCCAGCCACGCAGGACTCAACTGGTACATCCGGTTCACAATGGCCGCGGCCTCGCCGCTGACACCTACCAGCTCAGGCATACCCACCACTCGACCGGTTTCCCCGCGATTCCAGCCAGCCTACACGCTGGCACTGCAACGCCCGTCGCCATGCCTGCTCCATGACCCGCGTTGGAGCGGTCCCTCCTCTTGTGCTGGCCGCCGGGGGGTGGACGCCCCAATCCAGTTGGCGGGCTTGTGGATGCGGGCCATGTGGGGGGAGCGGGGATATCGGCGGGAACCCGAGGTGCAACTTCGACGGTTAGCCCGGCTCATGGGCTGGCTGGGCTGCGATTACGCCACGGGCGCATCGCGTCATCTGCATCGCGCTCGGGCTCTAGGCCACGACGGAAGCCTGCACGCGAGGCGCGACTTCCTCCCTAAACGCCTCCATGTTCCGGATCACCCGCGCGGAGTCGTGGCTGAAGAAGTCAAACCACAGCATCAGGCGGTCGTCGGGGTGGTATCGCTCGGCAATCTGGGCCGCCACATCGTCGGCGTTGCCGATGACGGCGTTTTCGGCGGCGTTCTCGATCTTTTTGGGGTCGAGGGTGCCGGTGAGCGCGTTCCAGTAGGCCGCCAGGGCCGACTTGGCCTCCCGCTGCGCCGCCGCGGTTCGCTCGGCGGGGCTCAGGCCCGGCTCTTCGTTGAGGAACACCATTACGGTGCGTGGCATCATGGATCGCTTCCAGGGCCCGCCGTCGGGGTGATAGAGGGCGGCCATGCGCTGGTGGGTGGCCTCGATGATGTGGGGCGGCGTGATGCTGAGGTTGGCCACCTGGACCGGCAGGTAGCGGTTGGCGAGTTCGACGATCGACGGATCGTGGCTTCCGGCCACCAGTTGCACCAGGTCGCGACGCCACTCCTGTGGGACCACCTTGAGGTGCTCGAACTCGAAGCGTCGGCGCAGCACGACATGTTCGACCTCGCCCGCCGCCTGGTGGGGCTCGACGTGGTCCGGCGCCGCGGGGATGATGGAGCCGGCCGCGCCGCCGGCCGCCGTGTCGCCCGCCAGAGTCGCGTCGGGTCTGCGTTCCAGCCGGCCGGCCGCCTCGCCGGCGGCACGGATGCGTTGCCAGTCCTCGGGTGTCCGGCACTCGGCCTGGGTGATGGTGCGCTCGGGGATGTCGGCGCTGCACAGCGTTTCGCCCGCCAGCAGCCGGCAGAAAATCTCGGTTGCCTCGTGGAAGATTTTGCCCTTGAGAAACGGGTATGGGATGGCGCGCTCAAGGTCGTCCCGGGGAACGTAGCCGTGGGCGCGGTTCATGTAGTCGAACCGGCCCGCGCTGAAGCCGACGTGGATGCGGCGGCGCTCCTCGGGGTCGAGGCCGTGGAGGGCTGCGAAGAACGCGATGCGCTCGGCGGCGGCGATGGGGCCTCCGCCCTGGAGGATGTTCATGACGGCCGAGCCGGCCTCAAGGGTGCGGGTGCGGCGGAAGATCACGTGGGCCGACTGGAGAAAATCGCAGTTGAGTCCCACCTCGCCCTCCCAGTGGGGGATCACGGGGTGCGCGTTGCGTTTCTGCACCTCGCTGCTCAGGTGGCTCTCGGCCAGCCAGGCGACGCCGTAGCCCAGCCGGTCGGCGGCTTCGACCTGCTCCAGCCAGTTGGTGAACATGGTCCGTTCGTCCGGCATGTGGCCGTCCACGGGGGTCTGGCTGATGCTGAAGAAGACGTCGAACTCCATGGCCGGGGGCGGCACTGGCCGGCTTCACTTACCGGTTTGCTTCGGCTTCGATGGCAGCCGGGCGTCCATGCACGAGGCCGCCCCGTTGGCGCCTACGGGCCGCCGGTGCCGCCGACCAGCGTGTCCGTTCCCCGATTCTGGGGACAATCGAACCGCTGCAGGCCCTCCTGGCCGTTGCTCTCCATCCAGATCTCCGCGCTATGGTACTGGTGCCACTGGTAGTGGTACACGTAGAAGTCTCCGGCCTGCACGGGGGCGGGCTCGGTGCAGTAGAGGAACTCGGGGTGGGATGCGAGCGCCGGGCCGGCCAGGACCAGCACGGTGGTCGCCAGCAGCAGCCTTGAACCAACCATGCCTGCCAAACCGCCGCGCACGGAATGAAGTTTTTGCCGGGTGGCTCCGCCGGGGTGGCGGGAGCCGGACAGGGGCCGACACGCTTTCACCGCCGTTGCCTGTGGGCCAAGCGTGCGCACGTCCCTCGCCGTCGTTTTCGGTTGCCTGCTGGTTCCGATCCTGGGTGGCTGCGCCGCTCCGGGCCCGGCGGATGCCATGGCCCGC
>JBFIJP010000466.1:0-3057 GCA_041600695.1 Thermoplasmatota archaeon
ACCTCCTCTGGGGCATCCTCAACGACAACGTCGTCACCGCCGCAGAAATGGAAACGATCCTGGCGGCGGCGAAGCGGGAAAAAGGATTGGACGCCGCCGGACGGCGAGAAGTTGAAAATTTGTTGAAGGCCTGGGTGGCGTAGGGCAGGAAAACGGATAGGCTCTGACGCTAAACTCCGAGCCTGGTAACAAAGCCATCTTTTTCCCTCCTGTTGGAGCCACTCGCCCTGCTGTCGGTCGCTAGTTTAGCGTCAAGGCCGGATAGACAAAGTAGTGAGATCATGCTGAAAGCAGACGCCCAAAGCCTGAACAGAGCGTGCCTTCGCGAATCGGCAATAAGTTAAAATATATTCATCGGCGTCGGATCATCATGGTCAATAGGGCGTGGGCGAATGTTTGTATGCTAAGCACGATGATTCTTCTCGGAGGGTGCTCAGATGATAGCCTCGCGCTTGACTCACTCTTCGATGTGAGTGTGAGCACCACCACAGCAGATCGGATGACAGAGATTCAGTTCACCGCCACCGCAAACCAAAGCGCTTCTGATATTGTTGCCTCCGAGTGGCTTTGGGATTTCGGGGACGGCAATGCCTCGACAGCATCAACGACGACCCACCGATATGCTACGCTAGGTGAATTCCAACCAACACTCAAGGTAACTCTTGAGAGTGGAAGCACTAAATCCATATCCATTCCCGAAATAACAATTGAGAATATTCCCCCGACTGCATCCGGGCAAGCTGGGCAAATCACCGCAAATAGAATAGAGGAAATTCAGTTCTTCGATTCCAGCACTGATGCCGATGGATCGATTGCGTCGTGGCATTGGGATTTCGGGGCAGGCGATCCAGGCACCGCGACAGCACAAACACGCAACGCATCGTACCTTTTCTCAGAGTTGGGATCATACGAAGTCAGCCTAACCGTTACAGACAACGAAGGGTCAACGAATACCACCTCGATCGGCACGATTACGGTCGAAAACCTAGCACCCACCCCGCTGTTCGACTACTACCCGACAACCCCCGGCGCGGGCGAACAAGTTTCCTTTAACGATCAGAGCATGGACCGGGACGGGACAATTAACGCATGGAACTGGGATTTCGGAGATGGCGGGAGAAGCACGGCCCAAACCCCAACGCACACCTACGAGCGCCCCGGGACGTATACTGTTTCACTCACAGTTCGAGACAACGAGGGCAAGGGCGAAACGATGCAGAATTCGATCGTTGTCACCGGAGCAAGCGTTGCAGTATCAGATTTTGAATATACTGACCAGTGGTGCAGCGATGACATGCCATTTTCCTTTACGCTGAAGAATGTCGGGTTTGTCGATGCAGACCGTATTGCAATCCGAGTCTCGGGGGGGTACCAAGATTACTCTGCAACCGTGCCGTCCCTTGGAGCTGGCGAATCGGGCACCATTAGTGGGACGATCAAGGCAAACGACAGGTGCGGGAGCAGCGATATCTATTCTATCACCGTGACGGCAACGCCTAGCAACGGGTCCAGTGTCCAGCGAAACTGGTCAGTTGATTTGTAGGCCTTGACGCTAAACTCGTCACCGACAGCTCAGTTGGCGCTTCCAACAGGAGGGGAGACGCCGCCTTTGTTACCAAGTCCGGAGTTAAGCATCAGAGCCTTGTAGCCAGTACCCTCCATCCAGGCGAGATCCGAGGATTACGTAGATGGCATCGGCGTCCAAGGCGGGGCATACGCCGATGCCTTCGACGCCAACGGGGGCTATGGAAGTACGCGGGGTTCGGTCGTTGTCACGCGGCGTGGTAATTCCTGGTCCGACGCCCGTGGTCGTGTACGCGGTCCGTTCCGGGGGAGGGCGTACGCTTTTCGCCGACGATTCAGATTGCCACCCCGCGAACCCTTCGCCGCCCATCAGTTACCAAAGTAGGGTTACGCCCCTACAAGACCAAGTAGGGCGTCCTAACAGAGGCTTACACATAGGTAAGAACGACAGGTGGGATGATGCCATTGGCAACTGCTAGCAGCAACGGCCAAGTCGTGATTCCCCGCGCTATCCGTGACGCCTCGGGCATTCAGGCTGGCGACAAGCTCGATTTCAGCATCCACGACGATCATGTCCACATTAGCCGCCCAGGCGATCCACTCGAGGCGTTCCGGGCCGACCCGAAGATGCCCCCGGACGCCGGCCAGGTAGAAGCCCTTCTCAAGCAGCGGTTACGCCCCCGTCTTCATTTACGCAGCCGTCGACGCAGGATCCGCGGGGGAAAAGGCCCAGGCCGAGCTGCGCGACGCCACGGGCCGGCCAGCCTGCACATCGGCATTGACATGGGATGAAGTGATGTGGGCACTCAAGCGTTTCCAAGGACGTGATGAAGCACACCGAGCAGTCCAGCAGTTGCTCCGAATCGACATGATGATCCACCCCGTTGAGCGCCGCGGCATCGACGCCGCACTGCCTAATTTTGCCAATGGCCTGGGCCCACGGACGCCATCCATGCAGCAATTGCCATGCGCCGCGACTGCAACGCGATTGCCTCCACTGATGCCGACTTCGCTAAGGTCGATGGCGTGAAGCACCAGTACATCCAAAGAGCGCATCGACTGGCCGCACGGCCCCCTACATCTGATCCATGCGTACAAGGCACGCTTTGGTAGCAGCACATGACGGTTCGAGACCCGTGTCACCAACAGCGGCTGCCAGGGGTCCTTGCTGGCCGTATCATGGGCAATCAATCCCGCGTCACAGATTGCACCACGGCAGCCCACGACTTCCCCTGAGGAATCGTCGACGATAGCGTCGTTACGGTGGGGGGAGACGGTGCTGGCGTCGGCGAGGCGCAAACAACCTAGGCGACGAACGCCCGCCGGCGCAGCCGTGCAAGGCCAAGGCTGGCCACAACCAGCAGGGGAATGCCGATGCTCGGCGTCGCCTTATGCCCGTCTTCGTCCAGCGCTGGCGCATCCCCCTCAAGGGAGAGCCCAATGTCGGCTGCCCACACGGTTCCGGTGAGATCCGTGATGAAGGCCCACCCGGTCCAGGCGCCGAAGTCGCGGGCAACGCGCACGGAGGTGGGG
>JBFIJP010000467.1:0-3050 GCA_041600695.1 Thermoplasmatota archaeon
AATCCTCGTTGCGCCAGTAGAAGCCGCTCATGAACCGAATCTCGGCCCCGTCGGGCGCGTCAATGGACGACATGATGGCGATTTGCTCGCTGTTGCCACTGCGGGTCCAGGCATCGGGCCCTCCAACCAGGCGTACCAGGCCATACTCCCCGGGCTCGGTGGTCGCCACGATCTGGTGTGTCTTGAGGGCGGCGACGCTGATTTCGGCCAACAGGGGCAGCGTGCTTTCCAGCGCCTGCGGTTGCGAATTGTCGTCGAGGCAGCCCGAAAGCATTGCCACGAATGTGGCCGCCAGGGCAAGTTGGGTCTTCACGACCGGGCCAGGGCCGCGGCGGGGCTTAACCTTAACTCGCCTTTCTAGACAGCCCCGGTCGGTTCTCGCCAACCTAGGCGGCTTGGGCCACCGCGGGTGGGGCGGTGGCCGCGGCGGGGCGTCCGCCGTCTGCATCACGGTCGCCGTCGCCGCCGCCGTCGTCCCTGCGCCGTACAGGCGGCGTCCAGCGGCGCATCAGGACCGAGTTGGACACGACGCTGACGCTGCTGAGCGCCATGGCCGCCGCCGCGATCATGGGTGACAGAAGCCAGCCCGTCGCAGGGTACAGCAGGCCCATGGCCAGCGGAATGGCGGCCGCGTTGTAGCCAAGGGCCCAGAAGAGGTTCTGGTGAATCTTGCGCACCGTGTGGCTGCTCAACTGGATGGCTTCGACGGCTCCGATGAGGTCGCCCTTGACCAGGACGATGTTTCCGGTCTCTTTTGCGACGTCGGTTCCGGTCCCCATGGCGATGCCCACATCCGCCTGGGCCAGGGCTGGGGCATCGTTGACGCCGTCCCCGACCATCGCCACCACGGCGCCCGCTTCCTGCAGGCGCCGGACATGGTCTGCCTTCTCATTCGGCAGGACGCCCGCGATCACCGCATCATCCGCCGTGAGTCCGACTTGAGCGGCCACGGCGCGAGCGGTGCGCTCGTTGTCGCCCGTCAGCAGGACAACCTGTTTGCCCATGCGGTGCAATTCCCGGATGGCCGCGGCGCTGGTGGGCTTGACGGGGTCCGCGATGCCGAGCAGACCTGCCACCACGCCGTCCATGGCCGCGAAGATCACGGTTTGGCCCTGGTGTTCGAGGGCTTGCACGCGTGTTTCCAGATGGTCGATGGCAATCCCGCGCCCGGTCATGAGGCGGCGGTTGCCGACGGCAAGGTCGACGCCGTCGCTCCAGCCGGTGACCCCCTGGCCTGGCACGGATTGGAAATCCCGCAGGACGGGAAAGGAGCCGATGCCCCGGCGGTGGGCCTCTGCCACGATGGCGGCTCCCAGCGGGTGTTCGCTGCGCTGCTCGGCGGCAGCCACGAGAGCCAGGAGGAAGTCCTCGTTGGTGTCCAGGGCCTCCATCGTGACCAGTTCAGGGTCGCCTCGCGTCACGGTGCCGGTCTTGTCCAGAACGACCGTGGTGATGTCCCGGCTGCGCTCCAGGGCCTCGGGGGATTTGATGAGAATGCCTCGTCGTGCCCCAAGGCCTGTTCCCATCATGATAGCGGTGGGCGTGGCGAGGCCCAGGGCGCAGGGGCATGCAATGACCAGGACACTGACGGCGATGAGCAAACTGAACACGCCGCGGGAAAGCCCGGCGGGCAGGCCCCAGGTGCCGGCCCCCAGCAGGAACCAGAAGCCGGCTGCGCCAAGGGCAAGGGCGATGACGATGGGCACGAAGACGCCGCTGACGCGATCCGCCACCCGTTGCAGGGGCGCCTTGAGGCTGTTGGCCTCCTCGACCAGCCGGACGATTTGTGCAAGGAGTGTGTCCTCGCCCACCCGGGTTGCCTCGGCAGTCAGCGCCCCGCCGTGAACGATGGTTGAACCGATGATGGCGTCCCCGGGGGCTTTTCCCACGGGTAGCGATTCGCCGGTCATCATGGATTCATCCAGGCTGGCGCGCCCGTCGATGATGCGGCCGTCGACGGGCACTTTTTCGCCCGGGCGAACGAGGAAGCGGTCCCCGGGACGGACCTGTTCCACCGGCACATCCCGGAGGCTGCCGTCGGCTTCAACCATGCGGGCGGTACGCGCGCCCAGCTCCATCAGGGCGCGGATGGCATCGCCAGCCGACCGCTTGGCGCGGGCCTCCAGGAATTTCCCGAGGCCGATGAGGGTGATGATCACCGCGCTGGTTTCGAAGTACGTCTCATGGATCATACCGCCCGTGAAGACCACCGCGGCCGACAGGGCATATGCGGCGCTGGTTCCCAGCGCGACGAGGGTGTCCATGTTGGCGCTGCCGTTTCGAAGTGCACTCCAGGCTCCGGCGTAGAAGCCCCGGCCGGCCCAGAACTGGACGGGTGTTGCCAGCGCCATGGCCACCCAGGCGTCGTAGGGAATCTGGGGCAGGCCCAGCATGAGCCAAACCATGGTGTAGAGGAACAGGGGCAGGCTGAAGACCAGTGCGAAGCGGAACTGCGCCCAGCGTCGGTCTGCCTCGCTGGCGATCTCACGCACGGCAGCATCGGGTCGGGCGACGCCGTAGCCCGCCTTCTCCACGGCTGCGTAGACCAACTCGGCGTCGGCGCCGGCCCCTAGCTCAACGGTGGCACGCTCCAGTGCCAGGTTGACGGTGGCCGATCGTACGCCCGGAGTGGCGCCCAGGGCCTTCTCCACGCGCCCCACACAACTGGCGCAGGTCATCCCGGTGACCCCGAAGGACAACGCGCCGGCCACCGGGGGCGGCAAGGGCGTGCTGGCTTGGTAGCCGGCCCTTGCGACCGCTTGCAGTAGTTCCGGCACCAGGTCCGCAGCCCCGGCTGCCGGCCAAACCGTCGCCTGCTCGGTCGCCAGGTTGACGGCGACCTTGGCTACGCCGGGCGTCTTCAGGAGGGCTTTCTCGACGCGTGAAGTGCAACTGGCGCACGTCATGCCCTGGATGGCGATGTGAAGCGCTGGCGGCGTGGGGGTGGCTGGAGGAGTCATGGTTTCCGATGGGGCCTCGGGGATTCCTATGCCGGCGCAGGTGTACCTGACTTGTGCTTTTCGAATGGAAAGCAGGGTCCCGGGCGCCGC
>JBFIJP010000468.1:0-3031 GCA_041600695.1 Thermoplasmatota archaeon
CAGACGCGCCCACGGCCTCCGGTGTGGAAGAGGCCCTGGTGTTGGCGGGAGAGCGTTAACCGCAGTCGTCCGGCGCAATGGGCCGGTCGGTGGCCTGGTTGCGCGGCTCCTCAAAGGCTGGCCAAGCGGCCGCGGGAACCAAGGGTGTCCAACCCGTACGGCGCCGCCGATCCCTCGGCACGGTAGGGGTCGTTGGTAGGGGTCGTTGGTTGCCAGGACTCACGGCCGCATTCACGTGACTTCCGACCCGTCAGCCACGGCGCCAGCCAGGATGCGCAGGGTTCGCCCTGCCCATTGGCGGGCCCGGCGCCGCATGCTTAAGGGCCATACGCTGTTTGCCCGCCCGGTGGTCGTTTGCTTCGCTCATCCGTTATCGCTCTGGTATTGACCGTGATGATTGCACCGCTGGGCCATGGCGTGGCCAACCCGGCGCCAGTGTCCCTGGCGCAGGCCGCCTCGGGCATGGCGGAGGTCCTGGGAATCGCCGTGGACGTCACCGGCCTTGACGTGCAGCTTCACCCCATGGTTGAGGTTGCCCTGGTGGATACCCTACAGGCACTCACCCGTTGTGCCGGCATCACAGCCGGCCTGCCCGTGCAAGGGCTTCTGGAAGCGGTTGCGTCTGACGCCGCGCCAGAGGTGCCCTGGGCCGGAGCCATGCGAGCCTGCGGCGAGGCCGTGGTTGCCTCGCTGGACCAGCTTTCGGTCGCGCTGGACGCGTCGGCGGCCGCCTCGTTCTCGTCCCATGCCATCGATCTCTGGCCCATCCTGATGTATTCACCCGGCGACCACGACGACACCTACGTGGACGACTACGTGCTGATCGTCGACGAGGGCGGCAACGACGCCTATTACAACAACGCCGGCGGAAGCGTGTTAGAAATCGTGGACGACCGGCCGGCCATCGACGAGTTGCCCACCGATGGCTGCCACGCCGTCATCGATGCCGCGCAAGGTCAGTGCATCCTGGCGGCCGCGGCGGTTCTCGACCGCGGTGGTGACGACACGTATGGCCGCAAGGAGAGTCCCGTCGGCAAGCGTGACGGTGCGTGCACGGCGGACCCGATGGTACTGCGCTTCAGCATCCAGGGCGCCGGCATTGCTGGCGTGGGGGTCCTGATCGATGACTCGGGCAACGACGCTTACGTGGGCAAGACCCTTGCCCAGGGTACCGGCCACGGCGGCGGATTCGGCTACCTGCGCGACGGGGCCGGCGACGATTCGTACCTCACCATTCGAAGCAGCCAGGGCTCGGCGGTCATCGGCGGAACGGGCGTGTTTCGTGAAATGGCTGGAAACGACACGTACGACTTCTACATGCCCGGCGCCATCGATCCGGCCGCCCGCCCCTACCATCCCCTGTCGGGTGGCGTGATCAACGACCAGGGCTTCTGCGACCGGGTGTCCCGGCACACGCTCGGCGTGGGATCCACCGGTGGCACCGCTTCGTTCCAGGATCAGGCAGGCGACGACTCGTACCGCGGCTCCTGGCACAGCCAGGGCGGCGGCTTCAACGGCTTCGGCGCGTTCGAGGATTGGGCTGGCGACGACACGTACGAGGGTGCCCCTGGGCGTGGCAACGGTGTCACTCGCTTGCCTGATCTGGAGAACTACGGCTTCTTCGAGGACCGGTCGTAGCCCGGCTCGGGTCTGCGCTCGGGTCCGGGTCCGGGTCCGGGTCCGGGTTTGAGCCCCGGCCGTGGCCCCGGGTTACGGGCCCCAGAAGAATTGCTCGGCGGCCAGCGGGCTCGCCTCGCTGCGCACATACGTCAACTGCTCCTCGTTGCCGTCGGGGCCCTGGCCGGCGCGCAGTTTGCTGTACGCCACGTGCAGGGCGCCGTCGGGGCCCATGTCGATCTGGAAGAAATCCAGCAGATCGCGACCCAATTGGCCCACGAAGACCGGTTCCGGATCGGCGACGACCCAGTCCCAGCGGGGATCGGCACTGCTGGCGCTCCGGCTGGCGGCCACATGCAGGAACCATTCGGATTCTGGTCCGACGGTGGCGTCGGGAGTGCCATACCAGGCGATGGCTGCGGCGCCGTCGCGGCCGGCAGCGATCCAGGGCATGCGGTGGTGTCCGGGGGGACTGATGCAGCGCTCCGGCGATTCGGGATTGCCCCGCTCCAGCACGAGGGCCAAGTCGGGGATGGCCTTGTAGCAAATGGCGTCCCCGTGGGTCTCGGCCAGGTAAAGCGTGCCGGCTTCGTCGTAGGCGCCCACGGGGTAGGCGTCGTCTCCGGCCTGGAATCCTGAACTCCGGGTGGTCCACTGGTTGCCGCCATCTGTGGAGCAGTCCAGCCGGCGGGAACCGTCCAGCGAACCCCCCATGAGGCACACTTCCTGGCCCGGGTAGATGGCCGCGTTGCCCAGGGCATAGGGTGCCTCAAACACGGCGTCGGGCGTCCATGTGGCGCCCGCGTCCTCGGAGCGGTAGACCCGCGTGGCGAGGCCCGTGTTGTAAACGTAATACACGCGGCCGTCCCCCTCGGCCCGGATCCAGTCCCGGTCCACGAGCGGTGGCGCCGGCCACTTCGTGTGGCGAACGAACGTTCCGTCGGCCTCCCAGACCGTGACCTGGAAGGTTCCCGCGAATTCGATGTCGGCGTAATAGACGCGCCCTGTTTGGTCGATGGCGAAGTCGCCTTCGATGCCGAACGCTTCCCGCACGCCGCCGGGTGTGGACAACGGCTGGAAGGTGGCACCGCCGTCGCGGCTGACGTACACAGGGGGAGCGACCGTGAGGCAGCAAACGCCGCTGACGTAGATGGTCCCCGTGCCGTCCACCTCAACGCTGGGCTCTCCAAGTCCGCAGTCGCCGTCATCGATGGAATCCTGGCAACTGGTGCCCAGCGCCCCGATGCGGGCCACGCTGCCCAGATCGACGGCGGCACGGAATTCGAGGGCGGGCTTGCGGGCGAAGGGGTCCTCCGAGGAATCTCCCGGGTCTGCGGCGTCCAGGCACCCAGCGGGGAGGGCAAGCAGGAGAGCCATGGCCAGGACAGGGATGTGGTGCACGGGGTGCGTGGAA
>JBFIJP010000469.1:0-3030 GCA_041600695.1 Thermoplasmatota archaeon
ACGTGTTGGCGTGACCCCAAACCCCGCATCTGTTGTAGATGTCATGGTTGGTTGCAAACCGGTTGTTGGTGGTCATGTCAAACGGAAGGCTCGTGATTTCGATGGCTCCGGCCGGTTCGTCGTAGGCGGGGGCCGGCGCCAACTCCACGAGAAGATCAAGCAGCCCGTAATGGTCGTGGGGGTCCCAGCAACACGTGGGCGTCCTCCCAGCGATCTGGATGAAATACTTCTGGCCCGCCGTCGTCACGATGCGGACCTCGGTTCCTCCCCTGGAGTCACCTCCACAGGCCAGCTCAGCCAGATCGCTCAGCGAGCTTCCGGTATAGACCGCCGTGAACGCACGGTAATCCGACGGATCGGTGTCGATCACCAACGTGCCCACGGTGGACGGCGTTAACTCGTACCAGACGGAACTGCCCCACCGCGCCGATGCGTAAATGCAGGATGGGCGGGGTTCGCCGGATTCCCGCAAGGCGCCGGTGGTGTCCAGGGTTTGTGAAAAAGGGAGTGCGGTGATTGCGTGTGCGTCTGCGAAGCGGTCGTTGGCGACGGCGTCCTCCAGGCTGACGGTCATTTCCAGTTGACTCGTCCCCGACGACCCCCATCCAACGATGATTCCAAGCTGGATGTAGACCGTCGTTCCAGCCGGCGCCGTAGCGTGCAGTACACGGCCCGAGGAGCCCGACTCCTCGCAGCCGATCTGTGTGAGGTCCGATACCGACGAGCCGGTGTAGGCGGCCACAAAGGATTGGTACAGACGCGTGGTCACGTCGATGGCCAGCACCTTGGAGGCAGGCAGGGTCGTCTTGTACCACAAGCTCCCCTCCAGGGTGCCCGACTCGCAGGATGGCGTCGGTTCGCCGATTTCCGTGGTCGAATCCAGGCTCGTTTCGGACACGGCTACCGGCAGCGTGCCCAAGTCCACGGCGTCTGCGAATTGGTCGTTGGCATGCCCCGGTCCCCGGTCGTAGAGTTGCAGCGTTACGGGACCCTCCGTGTCGGAACGGTAATGTCCCGCCTGAATGTAGTAGTCCTTGCCGGCCTCGACGCGGAAGACCATTTGTGAATTCCCTCCGTTGTAAAAGTAAACCCTGCCACAGTCCAATTCGATCAGGTCGGACAAGCTGGAGCCGGTGTAGGCCGCGATGGCATTGCTGTAACCATTGGAGGGCGCGACTGCGCGCAAGACCGTGTCGTGCGTTGCCGTGTACCGATACCAAACCGTGTGATAGATTCGCGTACAGCGCGGCACAGGTTCGCCTTCCTCCGTGGTCGCAGCCTCGGTGTCGCTTTCATCAGTGAACGGAAGCGACGTGATGGCGGTTGCATCGGCAAAGTCGTCGTTGTCTGGCGGAATGATTCCGAGAAGGCCCGCCCCGGGGGCGGGGACGAGGGCAGCCGCAACGATGAGTACACCCAACATTTTCTTGTAGTTCATTGGAACCCCAGGCGAAACTTGCATGGTGGATACAAAAAAGATGGGTCGCGGCGCAGTGGTGGAATCAGGGAGGTGCCTTCCAAAGTAGGAATCTTCCTGGGGGGGCAGGGATTTGTATGCGTGGTGCCGGCGGCAGGACAGACCAAGGCGGCCGTCCACCCGTTGATCAAGTGGGTTCGCGACGCGACCCCACGACGCAGCCAGCGGAAATCCGATCAGAACCAACTCGACAAATCTCTCTGAACCGCCAATTCCATGGTCTTGAATCCAAAGGCTCCCTTGACATATTCCTCAACCATCTGCTTGTACCGACAGCAAACGCTGTCGACCCGTTGATCAAGTGGGGTCGCGACGCGACCTCACGACGCGGGAGTCAGAACCAGCTAGCTACATCGCGCTTTTTCGGTAGCTCGAGACTACTGAAGCCGAAGGCGCCTTTTACGTAGTTCTCGATTACATCGCGATACCAATGCAAGTCTATGTCACTTTGCCGGACCAATTCTACAGGCCACATGTATTCGATGGGCCTGATCGCCGACTTCTTAGGCAATTTTGGCGAGGCACCATGGGTCGAAAAGCCCAACGATCGCAGCCGCGACCTCGAACGCTCCAATGGATCGGGTACATGTCCATGATCAGGGTCATAGGCCATCAGGGATGGGCCGCTCTTCTGCAGCGCAGCTCGCTCGTCATCTCCGTAGAGCGGCAGGGGGTTCTTGCATACGATGAATTTCATCTTTCTCGACGACTCGATGTTTTCATTAAGCAAATCTTCAAGGGCTAATGCTCGCCAAGCTTGTACGCGGGGGCTACCATCTGGATTTGGCTTGTAACTCCTAATCGGTTGTACGCTTTGACGCAAGACAAATTCTTCGCGTGAAACATCAGAAATGCGGAACGATGCCATCACGTCTTTCGTTGCGCGCTTGATGGCGGTCTTCATCGTCTCGCGGGCATCCTCCTCGTCATCCCAGGCAGCAACTTCCCGAAGCGCCTGGCGCATGATGTCGCCCAGGACCCGTTGGGCCAGCGGCGCCTTGTCGCTGCCCTTGAAATTGTTGCCCTTCGTCTCCATGCGGACCTCGCCGGAGCGCTCGTCGAAAATCAGGTAATTCTTGTGGACCACGAAAACCATGCAATCATGCAATTCGGCCTCCAATTCAAAGGCGGGGTAGTTGAGTTGTTTTCGGAATTTGGTGTTGGCCTTGGCCACCGCCTTCAGGGCGTCGTTAGGTAAGGTGATCCATTTGTCTGCCTCCGGCTCCACGTCGGCGTCCAGGGCCGCCGCAAGGTGGGGAAGATTCCCGGCTGATTTGCTGCACGCCAAGTAGATGCCGTCCGTGTCGCCGTACACAACACGAATTCCTTCGGCCTCGAAATCCTCCAGGCTCTCGTGCAGGATGCGCTGGCCGATGGTCGTGATGTTGGCGCCGCCCCACACATTGAATTGTCTGCACGAGACGTTGACTGCGACGAGAATTCCATGGGTGCCGGCATTGCGGGCGGCCTTCAGGCTGGCGTAGGTCATGTCGAGGACCCGAATCTCGTCGGCCGGCAGGTCCTTTTCCTTCGCCTTTGCGCGGGCGTCCTTG
>JBFIJP010000470.1:0-3025 GCA_041600695.1 Thermoplasmatota archaeon
ACCGACAGCAAGGACAAGGCCTTCTTTCCCCAGCGCAGCGTCATTCCGCTCCAGCGCATGGATCCTGATCACCTTCGGGACCTGACCGTGGAAGCCAGCGTGCGGCTCGAAGACGCGGGATTCCCAGTGTATCTTGTACAGAACAACCGCCTCGGCCCAGAGGCTTTCCGCGGCGGTCTTGCCGAGCACGGCTACACCATCAAGTCGGTGTCCGGCATGAAACGAACAGCCATGTGGGAAGTCATCCCGCTTGACACGCCGAGGCGCTGATGGTTCTGGTCTACGTGCTGGTCATCGTGGCCTGCGCAGGCCTGGGGGCTGCCGTGGCCGCAACGGCCAGCCTGCACACGGTGCGAAGCCCACGCCTGACGCGCTGGTTGACGGCGGCGCTGGGAATTGTCCTGGTGGCCGGCATCATCGGGCAGGAGGTGGCGCCGGTGGCGCAGCAGTTGCGCGCACTGACCCTCGTGTACCTCATGGCTGGACTTCTCTTCCTGGTCGCCCTCTTCCAGGCCGCGGACGACGCGGAGGCCCCGTGAATCGGGTGGTCCGGGCCCTTCGCGCGCTCCTGCCATCGGACAAGATGGAGGGTGGACTGGCCCTGGGCGCTGCGGGCTCCCTGGTGTTGAAGGTAGCCAACGCGGGGCTGCTTTTCGTAACCGGCGTCGTGCTGGCCCGCACGCTGGGCGCCGACGGCTACGGCGCCTACGCCCTGGCGTTCTCGTGGGCAGCGCTGCTGGGAGTTCCGGCGGTCCTGGGAATGGATCGGCTGGTCATGCGCGGCACGGCCATCTACCGGGTGCAGGAGCAGTGGGGCCTGGCCCGGGGCCTGTATCGGCGGGCCAACCAGGCGACGCTCGCGGCGGCCCTGCTGCTGGCGGGGAGCGCGGCCCTGGTGGCCAACAGGGTCCTGGAGGGGGACGTCCGCACCACGTTCCTTCTGGCCATGCTCCTGGTGCCCCTGCTAACCCTGATGCGGGTGCGCAAGGCGGCCACCCAGGGCCTCAACCGGGTGGTCGTGGGGCAACTTCCCGAGCTGCTCCTCCAGCACGTCTTCTTCCTGACGCTCCTGGCCATCGGTTTCGCCATCGCCCAGCCAACGTCCATGCTGGCCGTCCAGTTGCAGGTGGCTGCCGTGGCCTTGGCCTTCGCGGTGGGTGTGATCATCCTGATCCGGGCCCGGCCGGCAGCGGTGGGGGAGGCGCCGCCCGCTTACGCGACCCGCGAGTGGGCGCGGGCCGCCCTGCCCCTGACCATTCTGTCCGGCATTCACGTCATCAACGGCCGCCTAGACATCGTGATGGTGGGCTGGCTGGAGGGCCCCCGTGCGGCAGGCCTGTACGACGTTGCCACCAAGGGCTCCGACCTGGTCAGTTTCGCGCTGCTGGCCATCAACCAGGCCCTGGGCCCCACTTTTGCGTCGCTTTTGGCGGAGGGCAAATTGGCGGCCCTGCAACGAATCGTCACCAAGCAGACCCGGCTGACCTTCCTTCTGGCCATTGGCGTGGGGCTTGTCATGGCGACCTTCAGCAGCCTCTTCCTGGCCCTGTTTGGAAGCGAATTCGGGGGTGCCCGGATAGCGCTCATCGTGTTGGTAGCCGCCCAACTCTACAACGCGGCCGCGGGCCCCGTGGGCCTGCTTCTCATCATGGCCCACAAGGAAACCTGGAGTGCTGCCGGGTTCCTGTTGGCCGCCATCCTCAACGGTGCCCTAAACCTGATGCTGATCCCCGCTCTTGGCATCACGGGGGCTGCCATCGCGACGCTGGTGAGCACCATCGCCTGGAACACGGCCTTCATGGTCTTCGTTCACCGTGCCGTCGGCATCAGGCCCGGCCCCCTGCCCGGCCTGTGGCCCCGGAGGACCCCGTGAAACAACACCTGGATTTCTTCGTCATCGGCGCCCAGAAGGCGGGCACCACGAGCCTGTTCAAGTGGCTGGAGGCCCACCCCCAGTTGTGGTTGCCGCCTGAGAAGGAGGCGCCGTTCTTCTCCAATGAGGAGCGCTGGGCGCAGGGGCTGGATTGGTACCTCACCGAGTTCTTTGCCGCAGGAGAAAAAGACCGGCTCTGGGGGACGGTGACGCCCCAATACATGCTGGGTTTGGAGGATGTGCCGGGGCGCATCGCGGACCTGATGCCTCACGCCCGCCTGATCGCGGTGCTTCGGGACCCGGTGGCCCGGGCGCGCAGCCACCACAAGATGATGGTGCGCAGGGGAGTCGAGAAGCGGGATTTTGCGGGCATGATTGCCGAGGCACTTGAGCCGGCGGCTCTGGCGGCGGCGCGGGCGGCGCCCACCGACGCCAACTCGTACGTTACCCAGGGCGAGTACGGCCGTATCTTGGGCGTCTATCTGCATCATTTCCCGCCCGGGCAACTCTTGGTGTGCTGGAGCCGCGATCTGGACCGCCGAAGCGCCGAAGTCCTCCAAAGGGTCTACGGATTTCTTGGCGTGGACGATTCGTTTCTTCCCGACGATCTTGATACGAGGTATCACCGCGGCGGCGGCCGGCGACGCTTGGGTTGGCTGGAGGATGCGCTTCGGGCAGGCCCGGCCAAGGCCGCCCGGCGGCTGCTTCCAGGGCCCGTTGAGCGGCGGCTTCGTTATTGGTTCAAGACCTGGAACGCCGGCGCCGCCGGAGAGGACGTGGCCGATCCGGCGGCGGACCACGAGGCGGAGGAGAAGCTGCGGCAGCACTACCGCGGCGACCGTGTCCTGCTGGAACCCATCGCGGGCGCGCCGCCCTGGGATTGACCCCAGGGCCACAGCTCCGGGCACGGGCCGATCAGATCTTCCAGTTCCACCATGAGCGGCCGGTAGTGATTTTCCAGGAGGGCTCGGGCTGCCGGGTCCATGGGGGGCTTGCCGCCGCCCGGCTGGGTCACGCGGGCCAGCAGGCGGTTGCGGAGGCTGGTGGGCACCAGGCGGCCCACCGCCTTGACCACGGCGCTGCCTGCAATCAGTCGGCCGATGACGCCGCGTGGTTCGGCGTAGGCGTTGTGGGCCGTGTCCGAATCGACGG
>JBFIJP010000471.1:0-3015 GCA_041600695.1 Thermoplasmatota archaeon
AGGACATAGCCGTGGTTGTTGTGCATGGCGCTGATGTAGTCCATGCGGTCGGTAAGCGGAATGAACTTGACCCACTGCATGCCCTCGGCCAGCTTCTCGCTGCCGCGGTGCAGGTAGCCAATGATGGGCTCGACATCGACGACGATTTCGCCGTCCAGCTTGAGCTTGAGGCGCAACACGCCGTGCGTGGACGGGTGCTGGGGGCCCATGTTGAGCTCCATCAGGTGGCGGTTCTCGCCGGGGATGGGGCGCAGCACCGGGTCCTGGTCATAGGTGGCGGGAATGCCGAGCAGGGCGGCGTCGGCGGCGTTCACCAGGAACCCTCCTCGTTGGTCTTGAGCACGATATCCTCTCCGTCCTTCATCGCGACAAACTGCTCGGGCTCCGAGTAGTCCTTGAGGCCGGGGTGGCCGGTCCAGCCTTCAGGCAGGAACATGCGGCGCAAGTCGGGGTTGCCGACAAACTGGACGCCGAAGAGATCCCACATCTCCCGCTCATGCCAGCCGGCAGCGGGGTAGAGGTCGCAGAGGCTCTGCGTTGCCGTCTCGGCCGGTTTGCCGTCGGCATCCTTGCGGGGCATCAGCACCCGCAGGCGCAGTTCGCCCCAATCCTCGGGCTTGTTGGCCAGCTTCACGAACGCATAGAAGACACCGACATCCGACCCGGTGTCGTACGCGGACAGGCAACTGAGAATCGGGTAGCCCATCTGCTTGACGCGGCGGGCGACCACGAACAGGCTCTCCGGGTTCACTTGCGTGATGCCGTGGCCGTCCTCGGTGACCGCATAGGCGACGACATCGTCGGGGAACTCCTCGGCCAAGGCGGCGTGGTCACCGGTGGGGGTGGGTCCCGCGGCCGCTGCTTCTTTGCTCAAAAGCCCAACTCCAGGATATCGTTCTGGTCGCGAATCTTCTGCTGCAGCTTCTGCAAGCCATCCAGCAGCGCCTCCGGCCGCGGCGGGCAGCCGGGAATGTAGACGTCCACGGGGATGATCTTGTCAACCCCCTTGACGACGAAGTAGGAATTCTGGTAGGGGCCGCCGTTGGTGGCGCAGGCACCCATGGCGATGACGAACTTGGGGTCCGCCATCTGGTCGTACAGGATCTTGATGCGCGGGGCCATTTTCTTGGTCACGGTGCCTGGCACGATCATCAGGTCGCACTGGCGAGGACTGGCGCGGCTCACCTCGGAGCCGAAGCGGCTCTGGTCGAAGTGGCTGCTCTGCGCCGTGATCATCTCGATGGCACAGCACGCCAGGCCGAACGTGAAGGGCCACAGGCTGTTGCTGCGTCCCCAGTTGACGAGCTTGGAAGCGACCGTCAGGATCAGGCCCTCCTGTTGCTCTTCCACCACGATGGGAATACGCGTCGGGTGAGCGTCCGGCTCCTCGGGATCGAAACTCGGAAGTTCCGACTCCTCAGGCGAAGCGGGCACGCGGGCCTCGACGGGCTCGGTCTCGGTGGCACCAGGGGCGTCGGGACTCATGCGAGACTCCTCCAGGTTAGCAACTGCTTGCGCAGTTCATACACGTAGCCGATAAGAATCAGGCTAACGAAAATCGTGACAGCAACGATGGGCGCGGCGCTCAGTTCCTTGAACTTCAAGGCGAAGGGGATGAGGAACATCGCCTCCACATCAAAGACTAGGAACGTCAGGACGTACATGTAGTACTGAACGTCGATGGGGCCGCGGGCCCCGGGTGTCGCTTGCTCGCCGCACTCGTAGTTGGTAACCTTGCTCACCGACGCTCTCTTCGGTCCGACGAAGCGGTTACCCACCAGCGTGACGAACACTAGTAGAAACGCCACGCCACCGAGGATCGCCAGCGGCAGGTACTCAATCGCCTCTGAAGCCATATATAAAGCCCCGGTTGGTGGCGCCCAAGTGGGTTTGCTTTATGAGGGTTGCCATGGGCAGCGGGCCCGCAGCCGCATGATGACCCCAGCAAGCGCAGCCTGCCAAGGCGGGCCAGCGCTTCCAGGCGTTTTTGAAGCCCCCAGGCACTGAGCGGCGCGTGGTCCACCCCGAGCCAGCCGATCGGCTGCGTGAGATCTGCGAGGCCGAAGGAAGCATTCCCTTCTGGCAATGGATGGAAGAATGCCTGTACGGCGAAGGCGGATACTACACGCGCGGCCGGAAGAAAACCGGGACCGACCCCCAGCGTTCCGACTTCGCCACCAGCCCCACGCTGCACCCGTTCTTCGCAGCCGCCGTTGCCAGGGAGGTCAGGGGCATCTGGCAAAGGACCGGAAAGCCAGCCAGTTTCGCTGTTGTCGAATACGGCGGCGGCGAGGGCGACCTTGCGCGTGACGCACTGGCGTGGCTCGACGAGAACGAACCTGACCTGGCCCGCGGCTTGCGCTGGATCCACATCGAAACGAGCCCCCACCACCGGGATTTGCAGCGGGACGGCGCCGACGAGCGCCTGGAGTGGGCCCGCGACATGCCTTCCGGCCTGGTCGGGGTGGTTTTGGCCAACGAGTTCGTGGACGCCCTGCCCTTCCATTGGCTGGAGCACCGCAAGAAGGGCTGGGCCGAGGTCCGAGTCAAGCTGCGGGCGGGCTCGTTCGAGCAGACACTCGGCGTGGCCGCGCCAGCCGCCCTGGGGGCGGCACCCGCAGGCACCTTTGCCGAAGGCCAACGGGTTGTCGCCATGGCGCGCGCCCGCCACTGGATCCGGGACGTTGGCCTGCGCCTGGCGCGCGGCGCCGTGCTGGTCGTGGACTATGGCGCCCGCGGTACGGCCCTCTGGAACCGGGACCGGGACGCCGGCACCGTGCGGGCCTTCACGGGCCACCAGTTAACAGAGGACGTGCTGGCGGCCCCCGGGGAACAGGACATCACGGCCAGCGTCGACTTCGAGCAAATGGCCCAGTGGGCGGCCTCCGCCGGCCTCAACGAGTCCTCCTTCGAGTCGCAGGAGGCTTTCCTCCTGCGCCACGGCGTCCTGGATGCCATCAATGCCCAGGAGCGCGACTCCGTGGAGGGCGCCAGCAGCTACCTGCGCCTGCGACA
>JBFIJP010000472.1:0-2986 GCA_041600695.1 Thermoplasmatota archaeon
GCTGCGGGACCACATCGCCGCCGAGCACGACCCCCAGGACCAGGTCCTGCTGGTGGGCGATTTCAACGTCACGCCCGATGATCTGGACGTTCACGACCCGGAGCGCTGGCGGGGCCACATCCTCTGTTCGGAGCCGGAGCGCGCGCGGCTGCGCGCGCTGATGGATTGGGGCCTCTGCGACCTGCACCGGCCGTTCGCTCCCGACGGCGGCGTCTACACCTGGTGGGACTACCGCCAGGGCGCCTTCGCGCGGGGCTGGGGCCTGCGCATCGACCTGGCACTGGGCACGGCGCCGGTTGCCGCCCGCTGCAGCGGGGTCGCGGTGGATCGGGACGAACGGAAGAAGGGCGACACGGGCGTGGCACCAAGCGACCACGCGCCGGTGATCGTGCAACTGGATTGACCAGGCAGGGGCAGCGCGCGGCGGTCGCCGATTAAGGCTGGACGAGCAACACGGCGCAAGGAGCGCGTCGAACCAGGTACTCACCCGAAGACATGTGCAGCCGGTCCCGCAGGTTGGATTTCTGCAACGCGCACATCAGAAGAACGTCCGCATTCTCCGCCTGCTCCAGGATCACTTCCCGCGGGCGCCCCTCCAGGCAGAGCCGCTGGACCGAAACGCCACCGCAGCGCGCCGCCGCGGCATCCAGCACCCGATCCGCCGCACTCGTGGACGGAATGATCTGGTCGTCCTCATCCTCATCAAACGCCTGCAGGATATCCTCCGGAGCCTGATCGAATCCATCCTGCATGACCACCAGCAGAATCACCTCAAACTCGGCGCCCCGCAGCAATTCCATGCCCCGCGCAAGGGCCTCCAGGCTCTGCTGACTGCCGTCGATCGGCGCCAGAACCTTGATCATGACCCGCTCCGCACGGACTCCGGCTGGTGCATCCAAGAGCCCAGAGGGGGCCCCTGCAAGAAGGTTTGGCTGCCAGCACCGGGCACGACCGGGATTCCACGGGAGGCGATAATGGTGCGGCGGAGCGGCCAGTCCGCGGCGTTTGGCTCTGGGCCCCTCCGGCCGGCCAGGCTACGGCTGAGCCCGGGCCTCGCCATCGCGAAACAGGGGGAAATAAGCAGAGCGCACAGGCGGCAACTGCTCAAGGACCTGGTCCAGGACTCCCTTTGCCTCGACTTCATCCAAGCCAATACGCACCCTCACTCCCTCCAGCTCCTCGCGCTCCTGATCCATCAACAGCCCGCCGGCCAGGATGGATTCGGCTTCGTGCCAGAAGAGTTGGATCCGGCGCGTCTCGCGGTACGCCCGAGAATTTTCTACGCCGGGCAGAAGCCGATCAGCTACACGGCCCGCCGCCCAAACCCCATGCCAGGCGAACACGGCCACGGCACCAAGCGCCCACGCCGTGCGGTCGATCGGGCCGGCCGCCCACGGCTCAGCCAGCAGCCGCGCAAGGTAGTACACGCCAAACAGTGCACCCGCCGCCACAATGACATGTATGCCGCGCTTGGTTTGCTGCTCGATCCCAAAAACGTGGTACCGGGTCAGGGCGAAGGCGGCCAAGCCAAAAAGTGCCAGGTGGCCCATGGCGCTGGAAACAAGGAGCATCTCCAGGCCGGTGCGAAATGGTTTCTCCACGCCTAGTTGGCCGGGCTCCAGTCGCCACAGCACCAGGACCAGAATGCCTAGCAGAACAGGTACCCCCGCCGCCGCAAGGTAACGCCGGGCGGGGCCACGCATGGACGTTTCCGGCCCCCTCCAAGCCATTTGCATTACTTGGACGACGACGCCCAACAGCAGCGCGGCAGCGGTGAAAACCACGAGCAGACTGGCGAACGACAGGATGTCCACCGGCTGGTTTCCTGGCTGGGACCCGAGCCTTACGGTAAGCTGGAGCAAGGGCTGCAAGGCGAAGCCGGCCGACATCAACAGAAGTCCACCGCGGTGCATTCGGCCCGGAACGCGCTGGGCCTGCAGGGCGAAAAGCAGGGCCATGGCAGCGTACGTGGTGTAGGTGGCATCAATGAACAGGTCCGCAGCGCCAACGCGGCCACCCTCCGGGATGAAGAGTTCGATGTTGAGCACGTACAACGCCGCGACGGCGAGAAAAATCACCAGAAGGGCGAGTCGGATCATGGCGGCGGTTTGTCGCCGGCCGGACCAGGCCAGAACTAACGCAAAATTGACCGCTGCAAACGGGATCGCCACCGCTGCGAACGTCGCCAGGCGAAATGGCACACTGTAAACGTAATTGTCCATGCCTAGCAGCAGATACATGGCCCCGCGCAGAAAGATCAGGAGGGCAAACGCCCGGTGAACCGCGTGCCCCGGCCGGACCGCGAGCGCCCAGATTGCGAGGAGCAGCAGGGCCACCCCAGCCGCCAAGGTGAAATCGTGGACATCCCGGAACATGGGCGCTCGCCCGGGCATGGTCCCAACCCAACATAAAGCTGCGTGCACGAAACCAGCCAGGACATAGACATGACGCTACCAGCAGTAGGTTTTTGGCAGGGGATGCCAATACGGTGCCGAAGCTTATGCCCTCCATCCACGACGACCGGACCGAAACCCGCCGCGACGCCTACCGCAAGGCTGCCGAGGCCTCCAATGCGAAACGCTACCGCCGCCATGACGACCATCACCTCGTGCCCGACGACGAGGGTTCCGAATGGGTCCTCGAAGGATTCCTGGAAAGCATCAAGGCGGAGAAGTGCAGGAACCGAACCCTGGGCAAGGCGCTCAATGATGCCGAGAAGACGTTCAGGCACGGATGGCGCAAGGCCATGAAGGACCTCAAGAAGGCCGGCAAGGGGGAGCCCGTGTTTGTTCTCACACCCGAAGGCATCGCGCTTGCCTACAGGAGGAGCTGACATGATCGACGACGAAATCTTGGACGGCTGGGCCAAGTCTTCTGGGTGGGGCCGTTACAATGAGATCGATGCAGGCACAGGCACTTGCCATGAGGGCGATTACCATTGCGCGGGCAAGTATGTTCGAGCCCTTGGCATGTGGCTGCCCCCCGA
>JBFIJP010000473.1:0-2983 GCA_041600695.1 Thermoplasmatota archaeon
GGCATCGCCCAGCCCCTGGGTGCCCACGACGGCGACGGAGGCGCTTGGCAGCACCGCGGTCTGGGCGGGCGGCTTCTCCAGGAGGCCGAGCGAGTCGCGGCCCAGGAGTGGGGCTGCGCCCGCATGCTCATCATGGCCGGCGTGGGCGTGCGCGGCTACTACCGTGACCGCGGCTACCAAGATGACGGGCCGTATGTTGCCCGCGCGCTGACGGACGGCCGCTAGGCAGCACTTCCCCGGCCCCGGCCCGCGGCGGCGCGACCAGTGACAAGTGGGGCACTCATGTTCATGGCTGCACCCCGGCCCCGGCCCGCGGGGCCGCGACCCCGCCCCGGTGCGCTCTCTTTTACCCCGTCAGCCCCTACGGCTGTGCGCAAGGGATGCCCATGACAACCCGGAGTATCTTCCACCTCGAAAAGTACCCCTTCTTCCTCAAGCGCGTGCTGGAACTCAATCGGCTCTACAATCCCGAGGACCCGGTTCACGCGCCCCTTGAGCTGAACGGTGACGACTGGCACGAATTTGCGTCCAACGCCAATGGCTCGGGCCCCGACACGCCGCAGGGGCGGGCGGTCATCGTCCGCAAGTGCCTGTACAGTGTGCACGCCAATTTCCCCAACGGATCGCCGGTTCACGAGCAGATGGCCTACCTGGTGCGCGCCTTCACGGGGCTGCGCCTGTTCAACGAGGCCAATTTCCGCACCGGCTGGGACTACGCCATGGAGACCGCCATGCACAACCGCTTCGAGGTCATGGCCAGCGACGAGGACCGCGTCGAACTGGCCAACGAGGTCTTCGACCAGTGCGTCGAGGCCTACGGCGAGTTCCTTGACAAGAAGCTCCTGCTGGAGCGCGACGACGTGTTCAATTACGTCGCCGACTGGTTCCACCACCGCGTGGCCTAGCCCGTTCGGCCCGGCCCGGGCCGACGCCAAGCCTAAAGACCCCCAGGCCTGCCGGACGGCCATGGGCGAAACGATCTTCGACGCCATCATCCGGGGCGACATCCCGGCCGCGAAGGTGTACGAGGACGACCGGGCGCTGGCCTTCCTTGACATCAATCCCCTGCGTGAGGGTCACACCCTGGTCATTCCAAAGGCTTCGGCGGCCAAGGTGGGGGATCTGACCCCCGCCGACGCCGGCCACCTCATGGTCGTGACCCAGAGGATCCTTCCGGGCCTCCTGGCGGCCGTGGGTGCCGACGACGCGACGCTGGCCATCCACGACGGCCCCGCCGCCGGGCAGGAAGTTCCCCACGTCCATCTGCACATCGTCCCTCGCAAAGCGGGCGACGGCGGCGGGCCGATCCATGCACTCTTCCTCGACCGGCCCAGTGCTGCGCCCGAGTTGCTGACGGCCCTGGCCGAGCGTGTGCGAACCGCCGTGGAGGCCTCCTGATGACCAAGTTCGTCGTGCCAGTCGAGGTGCGTTTCAACGATGTCGACGGCATGGGGCACGTGAACAACGCGATCTATCTCACCTTCCTCGAACACGCCCGCATGCGCTTCTTCACGGAAGTGGCCGGCAGCAAGAGCGAGAAGGACTTCCCGTTCATCCTGGCCCACGCGGCGCTGGACTACAAGGTGCCCATGAACATGGACGCCCAGCCGGAGGTCCATATGTGGACCAGTCGCATCGGCGGCAAGTCGTGGGATTTCGATTACGAAATCCGCGGCCGCCGTTCGGGCAAGATCTACGCCACGGGCAAGACGGTCCAGGTGGCTTACGATTACCAGCTCCAGAAGAGCGATGACCTGGATGGGGAGTTGCGCAAGCTGGTCAAGAGCCTGGAGCCGTGATGGGGTCCCGCCGGTCCGATCCCACCAAGGCCCGCAGCATTCCAGCCTCCTGGTTCGTGGTGCCGCTGGCGGCGCTTTTGCTGCTCCTGGTCCTGCTCGGCGCCCGGGACCTCCTGCGCAACACCGAGGAGGAGGGCGCGCGCTGGGAGATTTGGCAGCAGGACGGTCCCGATCCGGTGCGCGACCGTGATCTGATTGGCGGCGCCGACGGTTTTGCCATTGAGCGGTCGTATTTCCTCGAACCCAATGACCTGATTCTGGGGGGTGGCAACACCGGCGTCCTGGAACCGGGCCGTTACATGCTTGAATTCGCGGTGGGCGACGGCAGCCAAACGTCGGTGGCCATCGCGGGGGCAGAGGCGACCTGCTTGGAAGGGTCTGGCAACGGCACCGCCCCCGGCGCGGGCGTGCTGGTGGCCTGGCGGGCTGGCCCCAACTCCTGTTCGTTCGTCCTGGAGGTTCTTGAAACCGTCCGCCCGGACGTCGACCATTCGGTGACCTGGCGCCATGAGTGGAGCAACCCCGCGGCGGCCGGCCGCACGTTCCGCTTCAGCGCGTCGTAGGCTGGCTCGCCTGGCGCCACCACAAGGCGGCCGCAGGAGCCGGGTGACCGAAAGCCTGCCCGACGGGTGGCCGGACGCCTGGCAGGCGGGCGGCGTGGCTCCCTTTAAGCGAGGCCCTCGCATCGGCGCGCACGTGAGTCCGGAAGCTGCGCCCGGGGACCGCGTGCGCGTGACAACTGGCGATGGGAGTGTCTTCGAGGGGATTCAGATGCCCCGGCACGCCTTCAGCGGTCAGGATGTCCTGATCGTCAAGCTGGACAATGGCTACAATCTGGGCGTGGGACTGGATGGAGCCAGGGTTGACGTCGTCGGCAAGGCGACGCCCCGGGATGTGGCCCTGAGCCTGCCGGCGGAGGACCCGTCCAAGCCCACGATTGCCCTCCTGGGGACCGGTGGCACCATTGCCAGCTTCGTCGACTACCGTACCGGCGGCGTCTTTCCTGCCACCAAGCCCGAGGAGCTGGCCGCCGCGGCGCCGGAATTGTTCGACTTCTGCAACGTCCGCTCCGAGGTGGTTTTCAACATGTTCAGCGAGGACATGCAACCCACCGAGTGGACCCAGATCGCCGAGCGGGCGGCGTGGCACCTCAACAACGGCGCCGACGGCGTCGTGATCCCCCA
>JBFIJP010000474.1:0-2957 GCA_041600695.1 Thermoplasmatota archaeon
GCGCGGCCGCGGGTGGTCTTCTCCCACGCCGCCCAGTCGCCGCCCTCCAGTTCACTGCTGGACAGGGTGGGGCTGACGAACATGGTCTCCCCGTGCTCGCCCAGGATGGTGGCGCGGACATTGCGGTCGCCCGTAGCGTCGCGCACGATGTCCGTGAAGCGGCTGGAGTCGTGCATGCTGGTCATACCAATGACACGCTCGCGGGGGAAGCCCAACTCCTTCCAGCAAATGTAGAGGAGGATGTCCACCGGGTTGGTGACAAGAAGGAACACGCAGTCCGGGACGTGCTTCTTGACCTCGGCACAAATGCCCTTCATGATCTTGATGTTGATCCCGAGCAGGTCGGCGCGGGTCATGCCGGGCTTGCGGGGCATGCCAGCGGAGACCACCACGACCTCGCTGCCGGCGAGGGTGCTGTAGTCGGTGCTGCCCGACACCTTAGTGGTGCGGCCGAAGGCAACGCTGGCGGTGTTCAGGTCCATGCCACGGCCGACGGCGGCGGGCTCCATGATGTCCACGAGCGCAATCTCATCGATGCGGTCCGTCAGACCGAGCGTTGCGAAGATGCTGTTGGCGCCGATGGTGCCGGCGCCGACGAAGCCCACTTTGACCATGAGCCGGCGACAGGGGGTCCCTTCAAAGGCTTGGTGCAGGCCGCATACGGTCCCGCGCCCGTTGGGTCCGCCGCGCAGCTCCGGGATCAGGCAGGGCACGCCTGGCGGGGTCAAGGCGGCCCGGCCAGCCGCTCCCGCTCGTGCGGCAACGCATCCAACTGCCTGATCTTGGCGCGCAACTTGCCAAAAACCGTGATGCCGATGAAGACGGCGGCGGCGAAGCTGTAGATGCCCGCGATGAAGCTGACGAAGTTGTAGGCGGCGTGCAGGAGCACGGCGAGCATGTAGTACGGCAGCAGGTGGACCACGACGTTGCCCCCCAGAACAAGGCGACCGTAGCCGAAGCCCAGGATGGCGGAGGCGCCGGCGTGCAGCAGGAGGCTGGAGAAGACACGTACGACGATCGTGATGACGGCCATGGGTTCGCCGGAATCCAGGTAGGCGGTGACGCCGTAGACCAGGTTCTCGGTGGCGCCGAAGCCCAGGCCAATGGCGGCGCCGTACACGATGCCATCCTCCAGTTCCGCGATGTGCCGCTTGATGCCGCCCAGCCCTAGTCCCTTGGCGAACTCCTCCACAAGGGGGGCTGCGACGACGGCGCCGATGAAGGCGGCACTCAGGCCGAAATTGCCATTGGGCTGGGAAATACCCAGTTCAAAGAACGTGTGCAGGAAGACGGCGGCGAGCACACCGAATGTGCCACCGTACAGGAAGGCCCGCAGGACCGCGCCGAAGGGTTCACGGTCGCGGCGTTCCTGGCGTCGGACCCAGATGAGGAAAATCAGGCCGGGCAGCAGCGAAATGGCTGCGAGGATGCCCAGGGTCCTGGCGTCGATCACACTCGGCCCACGAGGCAGCCCGTCAAAGGGCTGCTGCTGACGGAGCGAAGGGGAAATAGGCCCGGTCCCCTGGAGGAACCGTGCGCGTCTACATCCTCGACACGTCGCTGCTGCTGGGCGGCCGCGACCCTCCCCGGGATGGCCAGTGGGCCACCACGCCGGAGGCGGCGTCGGAGATCAGCCCCGGTGGTCGCGATGCCCGGCGGTTTGCTGACTGGCAGTCGGTGGGCCTCACCATCGCAGAGCCTGGCCAGGCGTCGCAGCGGGCGGTGACCCGTGTGGCTCGCCAGGCTGGCAACCTGGATCGGTTGAGCGCCGCGGACCGGTCGCTGCTCGGCCTTGCCCTTGAGCTCGGCGGAACCCTGGTTTCCGACGATTACACCATGCTGGACGTGGCCCGGCGGCTGGGCCTGGCGACGCAAACCGTCAACACCCAGGGAATCAGCGAAACCAAGGACTGGCGGCCCCGCTGCACGGGATGTGGGCGGTGGTTCGACCAGGCGCCGCCGCGGCGGGAATGCCCCGTTTGCGGAAGTGACATCAAGGACCGGATCAAGCGCAACTAAAGCGGCACGGTTTCCTGGGCAGGTGCGCAGCGGCATGTTTGGGCGCCGCCGGGGGCGCGGAAGCGTCCGGGGCACGCCAGGCTCAGGCGGCCAAGACCAAGTAGGCCACGCTGGATGGGCGCCATGGAACCATGACCAGTGATACGTTGGAGTCGGTCCTGCATGAGGAGCGCACCTTCGAGGTGCCTGCAAGCTTCGCCGGGCAGGCGAACCTTGACCAGGCGGGTTACGAGGCTCTGCTCAAGCGGGCCGCGGAGGACCCGGATGCGTTTTGGCTGGAGATGGCCAGATCCAACCTCTCGTGGGGGCGGGAGCCGACGCAGTCGCTGGACGATTCGCGGCCTCCTTTCTACAAGTGGTTCTCGGATGGGCGCCTGAATGCCAGCGCCAACTGCCTGGACGTGCACCTGGAGAGTGCCACGCGAAACAAGGCGGCCATCATCTGGGAGGCGGAAGATGGGGCCCAACGGACCCTCACATACGCACAGCTTCACCGCGAGGTTTGCCGCTTTGCCAACGCCCTGCGGGACCTTGGGGTGGCTGCCGGCGACCGGGTTGCCATCTATATGCCCATGGTGCCGGAGGTGGCGGTGGCCATGCTGGCGTGCGCACGCCTGGGGGCACCCCATTCCGTCGTCTTCGGTGGCTTCTCTGCTACGGCTCTGGCGGACCGGCTGCAGGATACTGGCGCCAAGGTGCTCATTACGGCGGACGGCGGCTGGCGGGGCGGCAGGATTGTGCCCCTGAAGGCCAACGCCGACGAGGCGCTCAAGACGCCGGGTCACGCCGTGGAGCATGTGGTGGTTCTGCGGCGCACGGGAGAGGATGTGCCCATGCATCCCGGCCGGGATCATGACTGGAGCCTCCTGACCGAAGACGCTTCGGCGATTTGTCCTCCCGAGATGGTTGAAGCCGAGCACCCGCTGTATGTTCTCTAC
>JBFIJP010000475.1:0-2953 GCA_041600695.1 Thermoplasmatota archaeon
GGTCACGAGCATGTCGTGGCCGTGGGTGTGGATCGTCTCGACGGTGGTGCCCGCATTGAGGATTCGCAGCCGGATCGTTTCGTCCGGCTCAAGCACGATGTGTGTATCTTGCCGTTGCAGCGTCTTGGGGAAGCTGACGCCATTGATCATGAACGTGTCCGGCGTGACGTCGACGGGCGGGTTTTGGCAGCCCTGTTCGCCGGTCACGCCGCAGCTTCCCAGGATCTGGTGGTCCACGTGCGGATTCTCCACGCGCGCCGGGGTCGCTTCCACGAGGTCCCGTTGCAGGGTGCCAAGCGTCCAGACAACGTCCCGGTCCGTGTCCGGCTCCCATGCCGTCTCTTGGGGTTCGACGATGAAGACGCCGTAAAGGCCCTGCGTCACGTGGAACTGAGTGTCCACGTGGCAATGGTACCAAAGTGTCCCAGCGCGCGCGGCGATGAAATCGTAGCGGTAGTCGTCGCCCGGCTGGACACTGTCCTGCGTGCTGCCAGGCACGCCGTCCGCGCCCCACGGCACATACTGGCCGTGCCAGTGGATCGTGTGCGGATGAACATGATTGTTCTCAAAATCCACGATGACCCGGTCGCCTTGCTGGACCCGAATGGTGGGGCCGGGCGTGCTACAGGTGCCCTTCCAGTCCGATTCCGCGGTATCCACTTCTTGGCCCGGCAGGTACTCGATGGCGCTGGCGCTGTACGCATCATTCGGGTCTGCGGCCTTGTAACAAAAAGCCCACATGTTGGCTTCCAGGCCAGGGTAGATTTCTTTCTGCACCAAGTCAAGTACGGTCGCCTTCAGGTGAACCGTGCGGCCGGTCGGCGTGAAGTCCTCGCCGGGGGCATAAGCGAAATCTCCGGCGCCCAGGCACCCCGCAAACGCCAAGCTTAGCAGAGACGCCAGGGCAATCATCGTACGAACCATGAACGTGCGACCTTGGCCGGTGGGTAAAATAGGCCGGTCCGGGGCCGTCGACGAATGTTGTCCGAATCCCTGCGGTTTCTGTCAAAAATAGTCTCCCAAGGCAACAGCGTTCAACTCGTTGCCGCTGGCTGGCGCATGAAGCGTCTCTTCCTGCTGGCCAGTGTCGCGGCCGCCCTTTTGGCGGGTTGCACCGGAGCCCCAGGCGAAACGATCGACGCCGACGCCACCTATAGCGTCCCCATCGAGGCCGGCCACGCGGTCCATGGCGATGCTCGCACGATTTCTGTGACCGTGACTCAAGGTGGCGAGGAATTGGGTTCCGAGTCCTACAACACCCAGGGAAAAACGGTCGACGAATTCGAAACATTGTTCACTGTCACGGCCACCGGCGGCGAACTGAAAATTCAGGCATTTGAAGGCTCGAACCCGCTCAACTTCAAGAGCATTGACCCCGCCAGATGCAAGGACCCAAACTTCCAGGTCCACGTCATTGATGGCGCCGTTCACCTCTGGAGCAATTGCGACTGAGCACCGCCACGGCGACTGGGGCTTCCTTTGGCGGGCGCCAGCGGGCGAGGCCCCATTCTAATAGCCGGTAGCCAGATTCTGGCGTTAAATAGCGGGGGGTGACCATCACCTATTGCGGCCTACGCTCCCGCCAAACGGTCCGTTGAATCCATGATCAAATTATTGTACATCGTCACCGCCGGCCTGTTACTCACTGGCTTGGCCGCGGCCAACGAATTCAGCCACGGTGGTTTCAGTGAGGCAATGGGCTTGGGCCACCGTCACATGGCCGACTATGGCGGCTATCATTGCGCTGGTCCGACGGACGCGGGCTGGGAGCAACACATGCAGCACATGCAGGGCACCCACTGCGGCCAAGCCCACATGAGCGGGCACGGCACCCCACACCACATGGGTGCTGGGACGGGTGCGGGGGGCCGAACGTGAGCGCCACCGCTACGTCTTGGCAACGCCCGGTCGCGTGGATGCTGGCTGGCGCCGGGCTCGTGTTGCTCGTGGCCAGCCTCGCTGGCAACGGCACCGGCCTGTTCGGCTGGGGGTTCATGATGAGCATGATGTGGATGTGGATGCTTGTTCCGTTCATCGTCGTCGTGCTGCTCGTCATTCTGGTGCTCGACCGCATGCCGCGATGAACTGCGGCCCTTTGCTATGAAAACCAGCCCCGAATGCGACGCGCAGGCGCATTCCAAGAACGCCCACCATGGGCGAAGTCGTGCTCGATGGCGCGAGCAGCCGGCTGAGACGGTCGCGGCCAGCCCATCGACGATCCGAGACGCCGGGGAGTCGCGCTGCCGATCCCTCCTATCACGGCCTTGAAGAGCGGCCGGGCAATCCTCCCGGCGTCGGTCGGCGCCATGATCCACACGTGCCCCATGCACCCCGAGATCCGCGAAGCCGGGCCGGCGACCTGCCGGAAGTGCGGCATGGCCCTCGAACCGGCCGTAGCGGCCAAGCCAACCACCCCGGGTTCCGTTTGGACGTGCCCCATGCACCCCGAGGTGGAGCAGGACGGACCCGGCGACTGTCCAAAATGTGGCATGGCCCTGGAGCCGCGCGAGACCCCGGGCGAAGAGGCCAATCCTGAGTTGCGCTCGATGACGAGGCGATTCTGGATCAGTGCCGTGCTGGCCTTCCCGTTGCTGGTCATCGCGATGGGGGACATGGTATTGCCCGGATCGCCCATCCGGGATGCGACATCCGGCGAGTGGCTGCCGTGGGCGGAGTTGGCGCTGGCGACCCCCGTGGTCCTCTACGGGGCCGCGCCGTTCTTCGTGCGCTTCGTGGCATCCATCCGCAACCGCAGCCTCAACATGTTCACGCTCATTGGCCTCGGCGTCGGCGTCGCGTACGGTTACAGTCTGGTTGCCGTCGTGGCGCCGGACATCTTCCCTGACGCCTTCCGGGAGGGCGGCCGCGTCCCGGTGTACTTCGAGGCGGCCGCAGTCATCACAGCGCTGGTCCTGTTGGGGCAAGTCATGGAGTTGCGAGCCCGCAGCCAGAC
>JBFIJP010000476.1:0-2941 GCA_041600695.1 Thermoplasmatota archaeon
CGGCCGCCACACCGCCTACCTGTACTGCGTAGGCGCCACGCTAGCGCCGCCGGGTGCCTCACCGCCCTGCGCGGCGCCGCCGCTGCCCACCCTTCCACTTCCATGAGGTGAAACGATGAAACAAGACGCCATTTGGACCGCTCTTGCGGTCGCGATGCTTGCCCTGACGACTGTCCACACCGGCGGGGCGGCAAACCTGGCCGCGCCGCCCACTCTCCCCGTGCTCAAACCCGCCCCGGCCTCCCTCGAGCCTGCGGGTTCCAGCCCATGCCATCAGGAGGACCCGTTGCCCACACCCCGCCATGGCATCAGCGCCGTGTGGACCGGGGAGGATGTGTACGTGTTTGGCGGGCGTTGGAACGAGAACGGTGCCGATACGGCGGAGGTGCTGCGCTACGATCCCGCGACGGGCGACGCCGCCGTGGTGGGCAAGTTGCCGTCAGCGCGGGCGCACACCAGCGCCGTCTGGACGGGAGACGTGGCCTACGTCTTCGGCGGCCAGGAACGCGACGGCACCCGGCTGGACGATATCGTGCGCTTCGATCCGGAGTCCACGAAATCGGCCGTGCTCGACTAGCGGCTGCCGGAGCCCACGTACGTGACGGCCGCCGCTTGGACCGGGCGCCACGCCTACATCGTCGGGGGCGGAGCGACGCTGGACAGCTATGACCCGCAACACCAATTGCTTCGCTTCGACCCGGGGACGGAGCGGGCCGAACCCGTCGAGTACCAAGGCCACCGCTTGCCCAAGTACAACCCCGCAGCAGTGTGGACAGGTGACGAGCTGGTGGTGTTCGGAGGCAGTCCGAGAATCCTGCGCTGCGATCCGGACCAAAACACTGTGACTCGACCTGCCTCAAGCCTGGCCGCGGGGGTGCAGAACGCAGTCGCCGTGTGGGATGGCACCTTTGCCTCCGTCTCGGGCGGCTGGAGCCCGAGAGTCGGCAGCTCCGCTTCCATGGCCCGCTACGATCCGGTCAACGAGCGCGCGAGCCATCAGGTCGGATGAGGGGGTCGAGAAGTAGGCGATGTCGCGCCAGTCGGCCTCGAATCAGATTCCCGGACCGACGAAGACCTCGTCCCAAGTCACTTGGGGGGCATTGAGGCCGCCGGAGCTGGAACCGACACCGTCGCCGAACCACACGTCTGCAATCGGGGGAGCTGCAAGCCCGTCTCCGTGGGCAGCGAGGGCGAGTTCGTCGTCGATGAAGAGGAATCCGAGGCCAGCGGGCCGGATGAGGATGAGGTCGTAGCGGTGCCAGTCGCCAACGGTGCTGATGTTTCCAGCTTCTACCCGGTCGCCGTTGAATACCGTCAGGTCCAGCGTGTCGACGCCAATGCGTAGGGTGGCGACTCGGTTGGCTGGTGATGCGTCGGGTGGGTGGCCGGGGCCGTAGAGGCCGAACCCTTGCAGTCCCGTTGCCTGAGGGTCGCCCTCTGTGCGGGCCTGGAAGGAGGCCACGACAATCGGCGCGATGCTTGGTTCGATGTGCTGGTAGAGGAAACAATTGGCGGCTCCAAATTTTTCAACCGAGATGGCACCGGTTGTACCCTCAGCGCCGCCGGTTACGTGCGTGACCGGGCCGGCGGCACAGCCCGCTGCGTGCTGGGTCCACGCGTCAAGGTTGTCGTCGAAGCCGCCGTTTGTGACCGAATTGAGGGGTGCACTGCCGTGCCGGGCTTCTAGGAGGGGGGCCCCAGCTAGCATAGCGGCTGCGAGCAAACAGGCGAAACCACTGGAAGGTTTGCAGACAAGCACGTTAGCATCTCCTGATGCCTAAAGATATCTGGTCGGGATAAAAGTTGCCCAGCGCCATCCTAGTCCTCGTTGACTAGATGCAGCCCGTTTTCCAGGCCCGGACGCCGTTGCGTCCGCCGCCCTGGGCAGCACGAGACAGCCGACAGACCCGGTGCGTGGGCTTTCACGCTCGAACACGCGTACAACGGCTCCTTGGCATGGCGAGCGCTCCGGGGGCCGTGCGCGTCTGCCTGGGGGGCACCTTCGATCCGTTCCGTGCCGGCCATTGCAGCCTGCCCACCACGGCCATGGAGGGTGCCGACGAGTTGTTCGTGGGTGTAAGGGGCGCTCCGCTGGCGAAGCGCCCATGCAGCGAGGTGGCCGGTTGGGCTGCCCGGGCGCGGCGCATTGAGGATATCCTGCGGCTCGGCGGGTGCACTGGTCGGGAAATTCCGGAACCATGTCTTGACGGGGTTAGCTAATGGGAGTACGCCTGTGCGATCGGCGATGCGTCGGTTGGGGAGGGCAGGCGGAGTTGGAATTCGATGAAACAGTACCGAAAGTGGGCCGTGTTGGCGGCCGTAATGCTGACTACCTTGAGTTGGCCCGGGACCCTTGCGGGGTCGGGGCTGGCGACGCAGGACTGCCCAATTGATGCCGGCGTGAGCGTGTGCCTGCCGCCTGTAGCGGCGGCCGCCGGCCGGCACCATACGTGCGTGCTGAGCGTGGCTGGTTTCGTGGATTGTTGGGGTTCCAACGGCTCCTCCGGGAAGGCCGATGACTTCCACGACTTGAGTTACGTCGATGTTGTGGCGGGGGCTGGCCACGCGTGTGCGTTGCGCACCGATGGCAACGTCGATTGCCAAGGCTACCATACGTCCGGGCGGATGGGCGATTATGAACGTGGCGATGCCATCAGTGTTGGCGTTGGCGATTGGCATACGTGCGTCGTCCAGACCACCGGGAACGTCCACTGCTGGGGCTACTCCAGCGCGGTCGCCGACTACTTGGGCGGTGACGCGATCCGGGTGACGGGCGGCTTGGACCACACGTGTGCACTGTTGACCGGCGGCAACGTCCACTGCTGGGGCAGCACTCCTGTCGCCGCCGCCCGAGAGGGCCATGTCATCGACTACACGGGCGGCGACGCCGTGGCGGTCGCCGCTGGCGACTGGTTCACGTGCGTGCTCCTGAACACCGGTA
>JBFIJP010000477.1:0-2939 GCA_041600695.1 Thermoplasmatota archaeon
CGCCGTGCCCGAAGGAATACCCGTTCCCCGCACGACCTCCCGGAACGTGCCACCTGGATTCTTGAGAATGTAGTTGTACAGTTTTTTGCGGTTTGGATGGGAAAGGGCGTCTTGACTCGTTCGAGTCGAGAAGACGCCGACGAGGACCTTGGCGGCGGCGAGGAAGAGTGCCGTGAGTCCGAACGCAGCAACAGTTGCCTGGATGCCGGGGACGCGTACGCGTGTTTCGTCGAGCATCACGAAACGGGCAGTGCCCGAAACTGACGCACCCAATCGATTTGAAACACTGTTGGCTGCCACTAGGTCGTCGATTGAGATGTTTCCCCACACTCGCAGGGTTTGGTCCTCCGACAGCGAACAAGCCTGATTGTTCAGGCAACTGCTCCCAACCGCCAACGGGAACCGGGCACTGCCGTTAACGGCGAGATCCAACGCGTCCCCACCAAGGAAGAATGCGTAGGTCCCCCCACTGCCCTGGAAAGTAGCATCCACCATCTGGAGACGGTCGTAGCCGTATCGCCAGAGTTGAGCTTCGGATGATAACGGCAGCGGCACCGAAGTACGCTCTCGATACCCGCCGTCTACGCACGGGTTCGATCCCCGGCAGGACGCTTCTAGGTTGTGGACGATCAGGGCCGTGGTGTTCCGTGCTTCAAATCCAACGATATGGTTCGCGTCGCCGACCCTAGGGTTGGAGAGGATCATGACACTGCCTTGGGGGCACAAGTGGGGCAACAGCGAACGATTCATTTCGTCAGCGCGCAGAATATCGTGTAAGCACGCCTGTGAAATCGTCGTTTCCATGCGCCCGTCGGGAGCCGTTGTTGTAAAACGAATCTCCTCTGCTTTCACAAAAATAGCACTCCACTCGCCCCGGCTACGGAAATCAACAATGCCTCGATCGCTCAGCTTGACACCCTGCGACCAAGCCGTGGGTGGATTGTACTTGTGGCCTGCTGGGCCTGTCATGCGCCAGCGGATTTGCTCCATGTCATCCGTCGAGACATTACCCTCATGGTTTAGATGGAAATCCGCGTCGTCTTCGGGCGCGTACAAGGCGATGAGCCAACTGCCTCGTGCCGCCAGATCGTCGCCAGCAAACGAGGCGCCCGAGGAGAATTCCAAGGGTGCGGCATGCATGCTGGGCAACAGGACTAGGACGAGGATCGGGATGAATCGCATGTTGTGTTCTCCCAGTGTTCGAATATGCCGGTCGCCTCCAATTCCAGATTATCTGCATAATCAAAGTTGAATATCGGCAGGTACTCAGCCGCAAATAGCGTCGGTTCAGCGAACGTGGCCTTCCCAACGTTCTCGAAAACATTGATGGTCGTTTCCTGCGTTTCTAGGGTCAATCGGACTGTCTTATTATCGCCGGGCGCCAGGAAGATATGTTCTTGGCTGCCGGTGAATGGCGGCGCACTTGCAGGCAGGAACTCCAATTTGGAAGCTTCGCCGTCGGGAATCCTCCATGAGGCGGTTCCGAGACGGGTCGATTCCAGCGAGCCTTTGTCCACGTCAATCGCGGCCGGATGGAACGTGGTGAACATCGCTTCGGCGAAGCGGAAGCCGAATTCGGGCTCATCCGTGTAGACAGCGTGAATAAAACCTGGTTGGGGGGAGCCTTGTTTCACGCAGGCTCGGGGGTGTCCATTAATGGATTCCGTTTCAAGGATGAACTTAATCGGCCCGCGTTCAATATCTCCCCAGCCTACTCGCTGACATTCAAACAAATAGATCTCAAGCCAAAACATTTCACCGTTATCACCACTCCAGGGGCTTGGTGAGGGGTCCCGCATGAGGGCATCAAGCAAACGCACGGTGAACTCCAAGCCTGTGCAGTCGCTAAGGTGGAGGTTAGGGTGAAACCCGCTTGATTCCGGGAATTCCCGCGCCGGCTGGTGGTGGGGTCTGGCGCCTGGCTTGGATTCACCCCCAGGGGCTCCGGCTTCGCCGTCCGACGGCTCAAGGGCATCGCTAAGGCATCCCGCCATGCCAAGCAGGATGGCGACGGCTGCTACCGTCAAAGAGCGACGTATGATGAGCACCCGCCCCCCTCCGCTTCTTCGACGCCCAAGGCACCACCGCCACCATCTGTCACGCCGCTGTTCTCCCAAACCCCTACGCCTACGTGTTCGGTGTCCCGGGAAAAGCCCACCGCGTAACTCCCGACCGGAATTTTCGTCATTCCATCCCGCGAGTCCGTCGGACAGTACGGAAGGCCCCTGCACACGTCTTGTAAATCGGGCCGCCCACATAGCCACTCCCAGACGACACGCCAGTAGTCATGGTCAGCCAGATCGTCGCGCAGCGCCTCGTACTTGTTCTTACCCTCATGCCCTGGGCCGTGATCACCAGCCACCGTGGGTGCGATCACCATCATGCAGAGTGCCAGTCCAACACCAACCTGTTTCCTCGTCGCCCCAACCAACGGGAGCATGCATTTAATCACCGTCGAACACACATTGGTGAATAGGTCCGTTACACTGGGATAAGTAAAACAATGAAACGGCGAGAGTTGCTCGCCCGCTTCATCGGCAGCAGGCCTCGGGGCGACCTGTTGGCACCAGCCGAACGGACGATTCGCCAGACGGCTTGCAGCCCATAAAGCACGGGCGCGATCATTAGGGGTGGGAGGGCCGGGGGCAACGGGTCATTGGGGGTGGATCAAGGCCGTTTGAGAAACCACGCAGCGGTCTGCGGGCGGCGCCCCGGCACTAGCACTGCTCTGCGGCCGTGGTGGCTCGACTCTAGCCTACGGCAACGCCCGTGTTCGATTGTTTTGCTTCGGCGGTGGGCAGAGGCGCCCGGCTCTGCGCGGTGTACAATTTCAACCGGCCCTGTAATTTCACGTCGATGAGGCCTTCGCTGGCGAGGCGTCCAAGGCGGTGCTGCGTGGTTGAGCGGCTCCAACCCCAAGCCTCGCTGGCAGCGTCGAG
>JBFIJP010000478.1:0-2933 GCA_041600695.1 Thermoplasmatota archaeon
CGGCACGCGCGGCCTCGAAAAGGCTAGCGTGGCGGTCGTCACCACGGTGCGTCATGACCGTACCACATCCCCGGAGTCGGTCACGGTGCTGTACAGCGATCGCTTTGGAGGAACCACCCAGGTGGGTCACACGCTGGCCCATGCGTCCACGGTCGACGACGACGGGCGGCTGTACTTGGTTGGCCGCATCTCCCAGCAGGCGGCCGGGTTCCCCATCACCCCGGACGCCTACCAGTCGACCCAGGGAGGCTTGTTCGACGGCTTCGTCATGCAGATTGAGATGTCCAGCCTGCCGGCAAGCGATACGCTCTGTCCCGCGAGTCTGATCACGGTCTGGCCGGAGCCGTAGTCGAGTGCCCGAGAGCCTTCCCCTCTTTTCCCCTACGGTTCCTTCCGAATGGCAAACCTGGGCGGGTCGGCGGCGGGCCGGGCCTGACAGCACGCCCTCCAGGGGCCGCAGAGCAGCCAAGGCGGCGGCGCGGCTCGCTCGCGAGCGTGGTGGCACCGTCGACCCCTTCACTTGGCCGCACCGGCTCGGCCTCCTCATAGGAACACCTTCATTCTGGGGCCGGTTCGGCGCGCATGGACGTCCGTACTGTCGCAGTTCTCGGCGCCGGCACCATGGGCGCCGGCATCGCCCAGGTCGCGGCGCAGGCAGGTTTTGCCACCAGGCTTTTCGACGCGCAGGAAAAGGCCCTGGCTCGTGGCATGGACACGATCAGTGAGTTCTGGAAGAAGGGCATCGACCTGGGGAAGACGCGGGTTGAGGATCGGGACGCCTGGGCCGGGCGCCTATCTGCTGCCACCTCGATGGAGGCCGCCGTGGGCGACGCGGACATGGTGATCGAGGCGGTTCCGGAGGTTCTGAGCCTGAAGCAGAAGATCTTCGAGGATCTGGATCGGCTGGCACCAAAACACGCCGTGCTTGCGAGCAACACGAGCAGTCTGTCCATCTCGGCCATCGCCTCGGCTGTGGCCGATCCGGCGCGCGTTGTCGGTATGCACTTCTTCAATCCGGTGCCTCTGATGAAGCTCCTTGAGCTGGTTCGTCACGACGGCACAAGCGAGAAGACCGTGGATGCGGCCCGCGCCGTGGGGGAACGGATGGGCAAAACCGTCATCGTGGTGCGCGATATGCCCGGTTTTGCCACCAGTCGCCTCGGCGTGGTGATTGGAAACGAGGCCATGCGCATGCTGGAGTCCGGGGTCGCGTCGGCCCGGGACATTGATCTGGCCATGAAGCTGGGCTACGGCCACCCCATGGGCCCGCTGGAATTGACGGACCTCGTCGGGCTTGACGTTCGGGAGAAGGTCTCGGATTACCTGTACAGCCAGTACGGGGGCACGCAGTACGAGTCCCCAGAGATTGCCCGCCGCCTGGTAGCGGCAGGCGATCTGGGCAGGAAGACCGGCCGGGGCATCTACGATTGGTCCAATGGGACGCCGCGCGAACGGGAGTTGCCGCGGACTTGAGCGGCGACAGCCGGGTTCTCACCCGCCTGGAGGGGCGGGTCCTGGTCCTCACCTTCAACCGCCCGGAGGCCCGCAATGCGCTGGATGCAGCCACGCGGGCGGAACTTCTGGATCACCTGGGGCGGGCCGCCGCCGACGAGGCCGTGGGTGCGGTGGTCATCACGGGCTCCGGGTCCTGCTTTGCGGCGGGGGCTGACCTGAGGGAATTGCTGTCGCGCAGCCCGGCGGAGCAACGGGCGGTGATGCAGGCGACCACCATCTTCTCGGCCGTCGAGGACCTGCCCAAGCCGGTCATCGCGGCCCTCAACGGGCACGCGCTGGGCGCTGGCCTCGAGCTTGCCACGGCGTGCGATGTGCGGGTGTGCGCCAGCGGCGCCAAACTCGGCCAGCCGGAGGTCAACCTTGGCCTCATCCCGGGGGGCGGCGGCACGCAGCGTCTGGTTCGTCTCATTGGCGCAGGCCGATCTGCACAGATGGTCCTGACCGGCGACCCGGTGACGGCCCACCAGGCGCTGGCCTGGGGTCTGGTTGATCAGGTCGTCGAGGACGACGTTGGGGCCGATGTCGCGGCGGCGGGAATCAAGCTGGCGGAGCGCATGGCACGCCACGACCGCAAGACCATCGCTGCGGCCAAGGCAGCCCTGCAAGCGGCAACGCGCCTGCCCTACGATCAGGGCCTGGCCTTCGAGGTGGAACGTTTCCTGGACATGCATGCCCGACCGGAGGCGCGGTCCCGGATCCAGGCTTTCCTGGAGCGCTAGCATGGTCGCCATCATCCACCCCGGTGCAGGGTTTCCCGTGGTCGATGGCCACGTGCACGTGAACCGGTTCGATTGGATGAACGAGGGGCCTCGACAGGTCATCGAAACCAATCCCACGTACCCCCTGATGGAGAAGTTCATCCATGACGCCGGGGCCTTCCTGGACCACTTGGACCGGGAGGGCATCTGGCAGGCGTGGTTGATCAATTACAGTGCCAAGCTGGTCATGGGGTACGGCTGGGAGGTCAACGAATGGGTTTCCGATTATGTGCAGGCGGACCCGGAGCGCCTGATCCCTGTGGGGGGCTACGATCCCCGAACCGATGGCGACGGAGCCGAAGCCATGGATCGGCTCGTGGAGTTGGGTATTCGCGCCCTGAAAATCCACGCCGTCCACCAACACCTGCACCCGGGCCTGCACCGGGAAGATTCCCCGGCGGGCACCCGCCTGCGGGCCGCTTACGGGCGCGCCCAGACCCTGGGCCTTCCGGTGATCTTTCACACCGGCACCAGTGTCTTCCCCGGTGCCGACAACGCGTTCGCGGATCCCCTGCTCGTGGAGCCCGTCCTGGCCGACTTCCCGGATCTGCAGGTGATCCTGGCCCACGGCGGCCGGCCCGACCGCACGGAGCCCGCCCTGGGCCTGTTGCAGCGATACCCCAATGCCTGGCTGGACCTCTCCAGTTGCCCCCCGAGCCG
>JBFIJP010000479.1:0-2920 GCA_041600695.1 Thermoplasmatota archaeon
ACGATGGCCGAAACCAGCTCCGGGTCGCCCTCGCTGGCCGAATACCCGTTGTGGCCCGCCTTGGCCGCGTCATACAAGGCCTGAACCATGTGCTCAGGCGGCTGGAAGCCGTAGGCGATCGGGTCGCCGATGTTCAGCTTCAGCACCTTGTGGCCCTGCTTTTCGATCTCCCGGGCGGGCAGCACCACGTCTCGAATGGCGTATTCCACCTGCAGGCTGCGCTCGGCGCCCGCGAGGACCCGGCTGGCTGGCGACTTCACGGCTTCCAACGTACTCATCGCGCCGCGATGCAGGCGGCCGATGAAAAGGGCGGCGCCCCGGCGCCTACGGCGCGTGGACCAGCCCATCGATGCGGGCGGTCAGGATCAGGGAGTCGTTCATGTACCAACGGAACTGGTCGGTGACGCTGGTGGCGATGCCGCCCTCGGGCAGGCCATTGACCAACGCCCGCGCCTGATTCTTGAGCATGGGGAAGTTGGTGGTGCCGTTGGGTGCCTCGCCGTCGCCAAGGTACCACGCTCCGCCCGGCAGGGCGGTGTACTGCGGGTGCAATTCGTAGGCGTCGGCGGCGCCGGTTGGGGCATTGGTGGCAAACAGGCGACCCTGCGTGTCGAACGCCCAGATCTGCGCGACCGTGGCATTGTAGCCGTCGCGGCCGAACCGGGGCCCTTCCGGGGCCCTGGTGACGGTGGGGCACGCTTCGCCTTCGATCTGGCACGCGGCATCAACAGGGACATCGATGATGCCCACTGCCTCGGAGTGCCAGCGTGCGCCGGCGGGCAGGGTGAGTTCGCTGGCTGCGGGCTCCACGGCCACGAAAACAAAGCTGGAAGATACACCATCGTCGGCCAAGCCTTGCAGGAACGGCCACAGCAAGAGGGGGTCCCGGACCGGCTGGCCCAAATCGTCGCCCGTCGAGGCGGATCGATCGTCGTTCCATTGAACGATTCCGTAGATGCCGCCCACCGAGGCAAGCCCCACAACGGCGGCGATGATGATGGTGTTGGCCCCAGCCATGAACCTGTGTGGGCGTCGACCTTCAAAACGGCAGCGGTGCAGGGCGGGGCCCGGCTACGGCTTGCCGCCGGTGGTCGAACTCGTGTCGTCGGACGTGACCTTTTCGCCGGGGGCCAGGTCGCGGATCTTCTTCACCGGCACGCCGCCGTAGATGGCGTTGGAGTCCAGCGTGGCCCCCTTGGGGATCATGCTCATGGCGCCCACGTGGCAGTTGTCGCCGATGGTGACGCCGGGGAAGATGTTCGTGTACTGCCCGATCGTGCACTTGTTGCCGATGGTCACCGGGGCTCGCACCAGTTTGCCCTTCTCGCCGACATGGCCCAAGATGCTGGCGTTGGCGCCGACCACCACATCGTCGCCCACTGTCAGCAGATCCAGGTCGTAGACGTGCTGGGTGTTGAAGACGACGCGCTTGCCGATTTTGGCGCCCATCATGCGCAGGAAGACCGGGTACAGCGTCGTCGGGCGGGCGAAGCGGCCGAAAACGGTGTTGAACATGAACTGCATGCCGTTGACGTTGTACCAGGGCCACACCTTGAACGAGTGGAGGGGGATTTCGCCGACGTGGGGCTTCCACCACCAGAAGACCATGCGGACGGTTGGCAGGACGAACATCAGCACGACGCCGAACACGAAGAACGCAAGGATGCTGAAGTAGATGCCAACTAGGCCATCGAGGACGGTGCTCAGCAGGGCCGGGCCGCCGACGGCGATGTCCAGGTTCCAGGCCCAGCGGGCCATGAGCCAGCCGGGAACGGCGGCCACCGCCATCATGGCGCCCAGCGTGGCGTAACTGTAGATCCACAGCACGCCGGTGACGATCGTGAGGAGGTTCCGAACGAAGCCGGCCATGGGGCGGCGAAATCGGGGTCCTATTTGAGCGGAACCACGGCCGGGGCGGCTGTAACCAAAGGGTTTCCAGGTTGAGTTTGGGGGGCACAATATTCATAATCGCCAGCAAATACTGGCAATCGGGGCCCTCGGTCCGCCCGGGCATCGACGCGGACTTCAACCGCGGCGGCTGCGCGGCCCATGTCTCCGCTGACCGCATCTGGATCATGGACCAGAGGCAAGGTGCTCTGGTCGCGCTGGCAACCCACCTCCTTGGCGCCCCCTGTCCGTTACAGGTGAAACCATGATCTGCTCAACTACACGGGTCCTCCTGCTGGCTTCGACGCTCGTTGTCCTCTTGCCCTCCGGCGGGGCGCTGCCCGGAAGCGGCGCCTTTGAGCCCATTTGCGTCAACAACGGCCCCGTGCCTGAAACCTGCATCCAATGCGCTCGCACCGATTTCCGATGCGGGCCGCGCCACGACTGCGTCGCCGTAATCACCATCGACGAACCCTGGTACGACTTCAACCTCCTGCGACCCTTCCTGTGTCCGCCGCTCTGAGCGCCCGACCGCCCCCGACCGCTCCGGTCACGGCTGGGCACGCTACACCGCCGGCGCGTCCGTGACATCACGAGCCCCGCCCGTGCCACGCAGGCCAGGCGGCACCTGTGTTGCCCGGGTCCCGTGGCCGCGGTTTGCAGTTGAGGCCTCTACGCCGCGACCCCGCCGTCGTCGAGCGAGCCGCCGAGCCAGCAAACAGCCGCACGGCACCTCGCGACGGGCCCCGCGCGAAGCGGCGATGGCGGAACCCCTAAACGCCGCGTCGCGCCGTTGCCGCCATGCGCGTATTGTGGACCCTGCCCCTGCTGTTGGCCGGGGCGTTGGCCGGGTGCCTCGAAGATGCTCCCGCCGCCGAGGCCTCCGGGCCCGAGGTGCTAGCGCTGGATGAACTGTGGAATGCCACCGAAGCCGTCGGCCGCTGGTCGGATTTCGTTACGACATTCATCAAGCGGGATGCGTTCCTGCCCAACAACGTCGCGGCGCGAGAACATCTGGCCACCCAACTGGCCG
>JBFIJP010000480.1:0-2901 GCA_041600695.1 Thermoplasmatota archaeon
GCCGCGGCCTGCTGGACGAACCGAAGTGGCTCTCCAGCCTTTACTTCTACGACGAGCGCGGCTCCCAGCTCTTCGAGGACATCTGCCAGACGCCCGAGTACTACGTCACCCGGACGGAGGAGGCCATTCTGGCCGAAAACCTGGACGACATTCTGGCCGCCGCCGGCAACAATGTGGCGCTGGCGGAGTTGGGCAGCGGTTCGAGCCTCAAGACCCGGGTGCTCATCGCGGGCCTCCTGCGGCGCCAACCCCAACTCCTGTACTGCCCCAATGATGTCAGCGGGGCGATGCTGGAGCAGACCGCCACAGAACTGGAGGCAGCCTACGAGGGGCTAACGGTGAAGCCCGTCGTGGCGGAATATGGGGAAGGCCTCCGTCAGATCGGAAACCATCCCCACCGCCCCCGGCTGGTGCTTTTCCTGGGCAGCAGCCTGGGCAATTTCGAACCCAAGGAGCAACTTGATCTGCTGCGCCACGCGGCCACCTGCCTGGCTCCCGGCGACGCCTTCCTCCTTGGGACAGACCTGGTCAAGGACCCCGCGGTCCTCCACGCCGCCTACAACGACGCGGCCGGCGTCACGGCGGCGTTCAACAAGAACATCCTCACGCACCTGAACCGGGAGCTGGGCGGCGACGCCGATGCCGACCAGTTTGAGCATGTGGCGCTGTGGAACCCGCAGGCTGGGCGCATCGAGATGCACCTGGAATCGAAGCGGGAACAGACGGTCCACTTCCCGACCGCTGGCCTGGCCGTGGACCTGCGGGCGGGCGAGCGCATCCACACCGAGAATTCCTACAAATTCACGCTGGAAGGTATTGCAGCCATGGCGGCTCAGGCGGGCTTCACGGTGGAAAAAACCTGGACCGACGAGAACCAATGGTTCGCCCTCCACCTGCTGCGTCGCTGACATGTGCCGCCACGCCGCCTATGCAGGGCCCGGAATCGCCCTGGATGAATTGATCCTGCCCACCAGCCATGGCTTGCTGCGCCAGAGCTACGCCGCACGCGAATTGCTCACGGGCGTCGTGTGCGGGGATGGTTATGGCATCGCCTGGTACGACCCGGACACGCGGCCTGAGCCGGCCAGGTACGTCAGCCTGCTGCCCGTGTGGGCCGACACCAACCTGCCCAGCTTTGGCCCCATCGTGCGCGGCCGCCTGGTGCTGGCGCTGGTTCGAAACGCCACCACGGCGGGCTCCACAACGGAACCCAACAGCCACCCGTTCGTGGATGGCCGGTACGCCTTCACGCACAACGGCTACCTGCAGGATTTCGATGGAAGGTGGCGCGAGCACCTGCGGGAGCATTGGATCCGTCCCGAGCGCAGGGGCCTCCTGCGGGGCACGACGGACAGTGAATACCTGTTTCAGGCACTGTTGAGTATCCTGGATACGCTGCCGCGTGAGCCGGGGTCGCTGGCCACGGCGACGCAGACGCTCCTTCGCCTGGTCATGGACCGGGCCCGCGCAGAGGGCCTGGCGGCGGAACTCAACGTGCTCGTCAGCGACGGCAACCAGGTGGTGGCGACCCGGGCCGGAACCAGGGAGCGCCAGAACAGCCTGTATCTTCTGCTGGACGGCGATGGTTTTCCAGGCGGCAGCGTGGTGGCCAGCGAGCCCCTCGACGATGATCCGCGGTGGCAACCGGTGACGCCCGACTCCCTTGTTGTCCTGACGGCGGGCGCGCCGCCGGTGCGTTTGCGCGTCTGAACCGCGGCGACCCGGGCTAGGCGTGGCGGGACTGCAGCTCCTTGAGGGCGGCGGCGAGGTTGGAGCCCCCGGCGCGCAGCGCCACGATCAGGTGGTAAAGCAGGTCAGCCGCCTCGTGCTCCAGGGTGTCCTCGTTGTCTTCGCCACGCAGGACCGCCCCTACTTCGCCGGCTTCCTCCTCAACCTTGGCTGCCGCAAAAACGGGGTCGGCGAGTAACTGGTCCGTGTATCCCCCTGCTGGAGTGGCTGCCCGCGCGGCCGCCAGCGCGTCGAGGAAACCAAGCATCGTCGCAGGGGGCGCGACGGTTCCGGCGCTCCAACAGGTCCCCGTGTTCTCGTGGCACGCCGGCCCCGTCTGGCGGACCGTGGCGAGCACAGCGTCGCGGTCGCAGTCGGCGGCCAGCGCCACCAGTTCCTGGACATGGCCGCTCTCCTCCCCCTTCGCCCACAGCTTGTGACGGCTGCGGCTCCAGTACGTCATCCGGCCCGACTCCAGGCTGCGCTCCAGCGCCTCCCGGTTGGCCCACGCGAGCATCAGCACCGCGCCCGACGCCTCGTCCTGGGCGATCACGGGAACCAGCCCGTCGTCGTTGTACCGCAGGGTGTCCAAGGACGCATGGGTAAGCGGATTTTTCACAGGCAAGCCAGCGCCAAAGCCCCTAAAGGTTCCCGCCGATGCGCAGCCGTGCGCGCGCTCGTCCTGATTCTCATCGTGACGCTTGCCGGCTGCGCCGCCTGGGGCGGCTTTTACAACGGAGCGTACGCCGACGCCGTCTACGACACCTCGTGGGACCCCCAGGCAGCGGCGTCCGCCATCGCGGCATTGGGCGGCCAGACGTACGACATGCGCCACGAGCCCGATGCCTCAAGCCTTTTCCTGGGCCATGCGACCCTCGACAACGAAACGCTGACCTTCGCCGTGCGGGGAGACGGGTGGATCCTGCGACAGGTCTTCGACACCCCCGGAGGGGAGCAGCAGGTGGATTCCGAGGCGGAAGCCAAGGCTGAGCTGGAACGCGACCGCCTCGCCTTCGAGCCGGTCTTCTCGCAATTGGTGGCGGCCTTCGATGCCGAGCTGGGCGTGGCCCATCAGGAAATCCTGTGGACCGTCCGGTTCGGCAGTTCCTAATCGAGACGAACGTCCACGCCGGCCTCTGCCATCCGGGCCTTCACGGCTCCCACGGTGGTCAC
>JBFIJP010000481.1:0-2889 GCA_041600695.1 Thermoplasmatota archaeon
AGGAACTTGCTCAGGAAGAACATGCCCGCGATAATGAGGATCGCGGCACCCACGAACATCAAGATGGTGATCGTGTCTCGGCGCTTCTGGGCAGCCTCGTCGAGTTCTGCTTGCGTCTTGTGAGAGGGGAGGCTCTCCCGCTTGCTCTCAGCCATGTCGGCCGCGCCACTGACAAGTGCTTCTTAAGGGCTGTCCAAGGTCGCTGGGGGCGCAGCGGGATCGGTCTGGGCACCTGGGATGGGTGGCCGCGCCTCCTGATGGCGACGGCTCGGCGGAGGGGGTCAACGTTGCGCTTTTATGACCGGCCTTCTTGGCCGCCACCGTGAGTCCCACTCCCACCCAGCGAAGCCGGCTTGCCAGTTGGCTCCCGGTGGTTCTCGTAGCGTTGACCGTTGCTCTGGCCCTGACGCCGCTTGGCGTGGGTTTCTCGGGCGGAATCACCAAAGACACGGCGCCTGACGCCGGCGCGTTTGCCGAGGAGGGTTGCACTTCCTGCCATGGCGACCACGGCTACGGGCCGTCCGATCCCCGCGCCCTCGTCAACGTGGCCTTTACCGATGCCGCGGGCGAAGGCCTGAGTGGCCCGTACGAGCACGATGCCACCTACACCATAACGATCACGCTGACCGAACTGAACGCCCCCGAAGCCGGCAACCGCGCGGGCTTCAATCTGCGCGTTTCCGCCGGCACCCTAGAGGGCGTCGACGGCAGTTCCCAGGTGAGTGGCGACGGTTCCGAAGCGGCCCATGTGGGCGCGGGCGCGGTCGAGTGGACGGTCATGTGGACCGCGCCGGCCGAGGGCGTTGTCATTTTCGACCTGTGGGTCAACGACGTGGATGGAAGCGCCGCGCCAGACGCCGGCGACCACGTGTACAACGTGGGCTTCTTCCTCAAGGACGAGACAGGCGCGCTGCCCGGCGCTGCGGCCGAGGAACACGAAGTTCACTTCGGTGTCAGCCTACAGCAGTACTGGATCGGCCTGATCGGGCTGGCTGGAATGCTCTTCATCATGGCCTTCGCGTTCGTGTACATGAAGTACAGCAACCCGCACAACACGGATCACAAGAACCAGAAGTGATGTGCTATGGGTCTTGAAATTCAAACCAACAAGGTCCCCGGGTCGGTCATCCGGTCGACCGAAGGGTCCCGGCCAGCCATCGTCGGGCTCGCCATTGTCCTGTTGACGGCTATTGAACTGGTGTTCATGGTGCTCATCTTCATGGCCTTGGCAAGCGGCGCCAACGATGCGGCGGATCACGATCCTGCCATCGATGCGGCACCGCTTGGCACGATCATCAGTAACGAGCAGTCGATCATTTCGCTCTGGCTCGCCTGCGTTTTCTTCTGCCTGGGCACCATTACCCTGCTGTACCAGCGCTACTTCATGGACCACGTGACCATCGCCAAGCGGCGGTTCCGCAAGTGGGAGGATGAGGGGGTGCAGCTCCATGATTAGGCAAGGCCTAGTCGGAGTTGTGGCCCAGGCCGAAGGCCAGGGGAGGGGGGGTACAATTTCATGACTGACGTTCCAGAAAAGCCTGAGTCGCTGTTGAGCCGACGATCGTTCATTCGGCGCAACGTCCAATTGGCGGTGGCCGGTGCCCTGATTCCTGGAACCCTGGCCCAACTGTTGCCTGCCATCGCGCCCGATGCCCTGGGCGGCGGCGGCGCGGGGCCGGTCATCCGGCGTGATCCCGCGACCAACGCCAAGATTCCCATCACCATTGACGATTTGGCTGGCGATCCGCCCGTGGTCGTGACGGCCGAGTGGTCGTTCCTTCCCGCCGTGGTTTACAAGGTCAAGAAGACGGTCCTTGAGAATTCGGCGGCAAAGCGCGGCTACAACACGGCCCAGCACGCGGTGCAACACCCGACGGAGCCGGACAATGCGATCCTGGTGTACGACGGCAAGTGCAAGCACCTGGGCTGCACGGTGGGCTGGAATGCGGGCCTGGGTGGCTCGGCAGACATTCCCGACTACAACGAGGACGGCGTCAATGACGGTCGGATCCTGTGCCCCTGCCACCAGGGGCAGTACGACATCTACGACTTGGCAAAGAACGTGCCCGGCACTCCCCCGCCCTCGCCACTCAACGTCATCCAGGCAAAGGTCGAGACGGCCAGCCTGGAGGACGGCAGCAGTGTTCCCAACGCCATTGTCGGTTTCAACAAGATCATCCAGGAGGCTTACCTGGCTGCTGACCTGGAGGGCGCCGGTTCCGCCTATGCTCTCGGGTCCCAGGCGGAGGCACTTGAATGACCGAACGAGCCCACAAGCAGGGCAAGCGGGCCTTTGAAGAACTGGCCAAGGACAAGAAGCTGGGCTTCTTCGCCCGCTTCTACCTGATGACGCTGGCCTACCTGGACGACTCGATTCGCATCCGGAACCACATTGAGGCGGCCCGCCAGGCATCACTGAGCATCAATCGCCAGTTGCCCCGCAGCCACTCGGAGCGCTACAAGCTGCGCACCATCTGGTACTGGTATCCGCTGTATTGTCTCGGCGGCCTGGCGTTTGTGAGTTTCATTATCCTCACGATCAGCGGCGTGCTGCTGGCCCTGTACTACGAGCCCGTGTACGTGCCCCAGGAATTGTTCAATGCCCGCAATTCGGTGCAGTTTATCATGGAGGAAGTCACGCTCGGATATGTTCTGCGTGGCGTGCATCACTGGGGTGCCCACCTGATGGTCGCCTGTGTCTTCCTGCACATGATGCGGGTCTACTTTGTGGGCGCGTACAAGAAGCCCCGCGAACTCAACTGGGTTCTGGGCGTCGCGCTCATTGGTATTACATTCTTCTTTGCCTACAGCGGATACCTGCTGCCGGCGGACCAACTGGCCATCGCGGCGGCGACCATCGGCCAGAACATGTTTGGTTCCATCCCCGGC
>JBFIJP010000482.1:0-2856 GCA_041600695.1 Thermoplasmatota archaeon
AACGGCGGCGCGTGGGATGGCTGGGGAACCCTCCTGGACATGGCCGGCGACGACACCTACGATGCGTCCATCGTGATCGATGGCGGCGCCAACGGTGGGGCGCTGACCGGCTCGGGGTGGCTTGGCGACCGCGAGGGCGACGACACGTACATGGTGCGGCTGGCCCATGGGGGCGGCAACGGGGCATCTGTCCTCGGCGCCGGCTTGCTGGTGGATGGTGGCGGTTCCAATGTCTTCTGGGGCACCGCCGCCAACGGCACCCTCAACGGCGCGGCCCGTGGGGCTGGCCTTGTCGCCAATCCGGACAGCCTGCTTGCCCTGCCTGGCGGATTCGGCCTGCTTGCCGCAGGCGACGGAGACGATCACTATGAGAGCAATGGCATCAGCCAGGGCGCCGCCGACTGGCATGGTCTCGGTATCCTGACGGACGCCGGGGGCGCCAACACGTACCTGGCTTCGGGGCCCGGCGGCTTGGCCCAGGGCGCCGGCCGACACCACGCGTTGGGATTGCTGGTGGATGACGGCAACCCTGACTTCTATCTGGGTCCAGGCGCCAAGGGTCAGGGGGCGGGCTTGCAAGGCACGGGGATCCTGCTCGCCTCGAACCCGGGGGGCATGGCGTCCTACGCCGCTCATCCCACGGCTGGCCCCGGCGTGGTGGATGGGGCGGGAACAGGAATCCAGGTCAACGCAGGCAGCGCGTCGCGGGTGCTTCCGGCTGTGCACTGCGTGGGCTCCGAGGAAATGGTGCGGTACGAACAAAGCTGGCCGCGCCGCGCTGTGCGGGTTTGTTCGCCGGACGATGCAAACAGTGAGCCGATCAAGGACCCGATTTCCGGGGAGGATCAGGCGCCGCTGTGGAAGCCCGGTCTTGGATGCTCGGGCCTTGCGGGGTGCGCCGCGGTCGTTGGACAGGTCCTCGGGCCGCGGGCCGTCATCTGGCTGGACAGTGAAGAATACACCATGACCACCTCCGGCGGGTTGCTGTACGTAAGCGTGCAGGTGGGCCCGGAGGCGGGCGTGTGGGTGCGCATGACCGTCCCTTCCAGCGACAGAGCCTGCCACATGTCCTGCGCCATTCTGGAGGACCCCATCGGCAAAGGTGACGGCGGTGCCGCCGGTGGCGGGGCAGCGGCGGGCCCTGGGTCGGATTCCGCTTGAGCGATTACCTCGTTGATCCGGGCGCCTTCATTGGCATCGTTTCCGGGTTGGGGGCCGCGCTACTGGGAGCCTATCTGCTGGTTCTGCCACGCACGGCCTCCACCCTCGCCTTCGCCGCGTTCGCCGTCCTGTGGGGCCTCCAATCGGCGGCAGCCAATGCGGCCAATGCGGCGGCGGCAGTGCCCCTGGCCGCGGCCTGGAGTCATGTCAATGTCGCATTGATTATTCCGCTCCACCTTCCCCTTCTCTACTTCGTCACGTGGTTTCCGGACCGTTCGCCGCGTCCCTGGGCCGCCGTGTGGGCCATGCCCGCCATCGGGCTGCTGGTTGCCTTCGCGGTGCGCCCCAGCCTGTTTGTGGCGGGTTTTGCCACCAGCGGCGGGTACCCCATGCTGCTACCCGGGCCCCTGTTCGTGCCCGTGGTCCTAGGCAACGTGGTGGTGGCCTTCGCGGTGGCGTTGTTCATCCTTGCCCTGCGGCTGCGCGTGGCCCGGGCAGGCTCTGCTCGCAGTCAGATTTCCATCGCCGCGGCCGCCATCCTGTGCATCACCATGTACAAGGCGGCGGACGCCTTGGCTTACGCGGTCCCCTGGACCTCCCGCTTCGTGGCATCCATGCCGAGCTACCAGTTGGTGCTGGTCTGGGCGTCTGCGGCAGGAACACTTGCCGCCGCCGCGTGGATTCAGGCCATGGCACGGCGACGCCCGTGGCGCCGCTTGACCATGGTTGCCATCTGGCTGCCATTTTCCATCGGCCTGCTGGAGTGGTACACGTTGCCGCGCTGGCCTGCATGGCACACGGTGGGATTATGGCGCCTGGCGACGGTGGCCCTCTTTGCCTACGCCGTGGCCCGGCACCACCTCTTTGACCTTGATTTCCGACTGCACAGGGCCGCACCCCTGATGGTGTACGGTTTTGCCTGTGGAATCCTGGCAGTTTCAGGATGGGGCATTTTTCAGAACGCCTTCTCGGCCCGACCCATGCTGGGGATTGCCGCGACCCTTGGCGTCATTGGCGTCTTGTATCCCCTGGTCCGGCCGTTGCGCCGGCTGTTGGTCCGGGTTGGGCCTTCGGTGGGCGACCCGGACAACCTGCGCCGCCGACGCGTGGAGGTTTATGCTTCGGCGGTGGCCCGCTGCAGGACGCCGCGCCAAGTGCGCCGCCTGGCCGCCTTGCGCGAGCGCCTGGAGATTGATGCCCGCGACCACGCCATCATTGCCGGCCTGACCCGACTTCGCGGGGATCTCCCCGCAGCGCCGGCTGGGCGGCCCCCTGCCGAGGCGACGGCGGCCGAAGCGCAGCCTGAATTGGTGGCCGGCCGCTACCGCGTGGTTGGTGCCGTCGGAGAGGGGGCCCAGGGTCGCCTAGAGCTCGCACTGGACGTAGACACCGGCGAAAAGGTGGTGGTGAAACGGATGCGTGCAGATGCCGGCGGGCACGACTCCCATCTGGCGCTGGAGGCCCGCTGGCTGGCCGCCGTTGGCCACCCCCATCTGGTGCACCTGATGGCGGTCACCCGGGACGAGGCTGGGCCGGTTCTGGTGCTGGAACACCTGCCTGGGGGGGACTTGATGGCGCGTCTGGCCGAGGGGCCGATGGCGCCGCGGCGGGCCCTGGCCGTGATGCAGGGGGTCCTGTCGGCGCTGGGCGCTCTCCACGCCCATGGCATTGTGCACGGGGATGTCAAGCCGGCAA
>JBFIJP010000483.1:0-2836 GCA_041600695.1 Thermoplasmatota archaeon
AACGCGCCGCCCGTGTACAGAACGGAACCGATGGCTGCGATCTTGGTGGTGCCCGTCATACCGTACAGAAGGCTGATCCCGAACAGGGTAAGGCCACTGCTGACGGCTCCGAAACTGAAGTACTTCAGGGCCGCCTCTGCGCCGATGCGATCCCGGTGGAAGCCGGCCAGCAGGTAGCTGGACAGGCTGGCGATCTCAATGCCAATGAACAGCGTGATGAGTTCCGTCGCGGACGCGACGACCATCATGCCCAGGGTGGCAAAGAGGATGAGGCTGAGGAACTCGCCCCAGTCCTCCTCAACCTTGCCTCGGAACACCCGCCCCATGCCGAGAACGGCCAGCAGGGCAACGCCCAGGAACAGCAACTTGAGGAACTGACTCACCTCTGAAATCGCATAGACCCCGTTGATGTCGGTGCCAATGTAATCCAGGGAGAACGAGAGCGCTCCGGGAATGGTCAAGCCTCCGAGCTGGATGTCCGACCAAGGGAAGTTGAGCGTCCCCGCCCATCCGAAGATCGTCCCCAGAACCATGATGAACGCGCCGGTCAAGCCAATTCCGGCAAACTGGAAGATTCCCCGGCGATCCGTGTTGGACAGGGCAATGATGGGGGCCAGGAGCGCGAACAGGAGCAGGACCAGTTCAGGCGTCAGCGTCTGCCAATCCAATCCGGGTGCGTGGCTGGACATTCAGTTCACCCCCATGGCGGCGAGAATGCCCACCGTCCAATCATTCATTTGACCCAGCAGGAGGCCCGGCAGGACGCCCAGTACCACCGCGAGCACCACCAGGAAAACCATGGGCCAGTGCTCGGCATTGGGCACGTCGTGCAGGTGCGGGTCGTCCAGGTTGACGTGGGGGCCAGGCTCGCCGTGGAAGGCGCGCTGGATGGCCCACAGGTAGTAACCGGCGGTGATGAGAACGCTCCAGATGGGCAGCAAAATCCACCATCCGAAGGCCTGCCAGACGGCAGCGAAGATGGTGAACTCCGCGATGAAGCCCATCATGCCCGGAAGGCCCAGGCTGGCGAGGAACAACGCCATGGTCAGACCCGTCAGGCGAGGCAGCTTGGCGCCGATTCCGCCGAGCCGGCTGATGAGCCGCGTGCCCGTGCTGTGCTGTAGGGAGCCAGCAGCCATGAACATGCCAGCGCTAATCACGCCGTGGGCGAGGTTCATGTAGGCTGCGCCGGCCCAGCCGAGCTCGTTGAAGGTGACCAGCGCGAGTGTGATCATGCCCATGTGGCTCACCGACGAGTAGGCAATGAGGCTCTTCAGATCGTCTTGCGCGAGGCAGAGGAACGCACCGTAAAGGATGCTGACAACACCGAAGGCAAACAGGACCCACTTGTACTGCATGGCCGCGTCGGGAAGGATGGGGAATGCGATTCGCATCAAACCGTAGCTGCCCATCTTCAGGAGCACGCCGGCAAGCATGACGGAGCCGGCCGTCGGCGCCTGCACGTGGGCGTCTGGCAGCCACGTGTGGAAGGGCACGCTGGGCATCTTGACCAGGAAGCCGAGGGCAAGGATGCCGAACGTGATGAGCCCGAAGGTCTTGGCAAAGCCCACGCCGCTGCCGAGTGCGGTCAGTTCAGGGATGTTGAACGTGCCGTTGCCAGCAAAGTACAGCGCCATGAACGCCAGCAGCATGACCAGGCTGGCCGTGCCGGTGTAGACGAAAAACTTGTAGCTGGCGTACTTACGGTTGGGACCGCCCCAGATGGCGATCAGGAAGTACATGGGAATGAGAACGAACTCCCAGAAGACGTAGAACAGGAACAGGTCCATGGCCGTAAAGACGCCAATCACCGTACCGTTCAGGAGCATCAGGAGACCGAAGAAGAGTTGCGGGCGCTTCTGCTCGTTCCACGAGTAGATGATGACCAACGGGGTCAGAAGCGCGGTTAGCCAGGCGAGGCTAGCCGACAAGCCATCCACCGCGAAGGCAAACCGGATGTCGAGGGCTTCGATCCAGCGCCACTCGGTGGCAAACTGGTAGTCGCCGCCGCCGCTGAAGCCCACCTGGGCGAACATCCAACTGGTGGATGCGAGGGCAGGCAAACTGAAGGCGAGCGCCATCTTTCGGCTGGCTTCGGCGCTGGCCGTCATGGCGGCGACAGCGCCGCCAAACGTGATGAGCAGCGTGATGGGGATCAGGTTGGGAATGTCGATCATGGGGCTCACCACCGGATTCGTAGCACGACTTCGTGCAGGAAGACAATCATCACTGCCACACCCACGGCGATGGATGCCAGGTATGTGGTCAGGTCGCCGTTTTGCCAGCGCCGCAATCGTTCGCCGCTGGACTGGGCTGAGTCGGCGATGCCGTTGACGGCGCCGTCGATGCCTTTGCGGTCGAACCAACTGCTCACGCGGGCAATGCCGTAGGCGACGTAGTTGCCCAGGGGCTCATACACGAGCTGCGTGACGTAGTAACGGTTGTACAGCAGACCACGCAGGCCGCGCGAAGGTGTTTCCACTTCGCTGGCGGGCAGGCCGCCCTTGTAGCGCGCCCGGGCAAACAGGATGCCTGCCGCGGCCACGCCCAGACTCAGGTACGTGAGCGGGTTCGTGAGGATGTTCTGAAGAATCACGCTCGTGGACTCGTGGTGCGCCTCGCCAAGGAAACCGCTGTAGGGGTAGGTGAGGAACGCCTCGAAGCCCTCGCCGACCACCAGCCACAGGCCGCTGACCACCGCGAACACCGCCAGGATCAGCAGGGGCACCGTCATGACCGCCGGCGACTCGTGGGCGTGCTCCGCATGCTCGGTGCGCGGCTTGCCCGCGAAGGTCAGGTAGATCATGCGGAACATGTAGAACGCCGTCAGCGCCGC
>JBFIJP010000484.1:0-2826 GCA_041600695.1 Thermoplasmatota archaeon
AACAGCGCCAGCGCGACGGCGATTCCCAGGTGAATCCACGCCATCACGCGCAGAGCATAAGGGAAATCCGGGGTTGCCACGAACATCCTCAGACGCCGGCAGCCTGCATCTTGGCGCGCTCCGCCTCGGGCAGGTGGGCCACCATGAGGCGCTCCACCTCGGCTTCCAGGTCCTTGCGCAATCCCATCATGAAGCCCACCTCGGCGATGACGAAGATCGGAGCGACGAGCGTCTGGAACAGGTTGTCCAGCAGGGCCGGCCGGCGCTTCTCCCAAACGCCGTGGCCCAGGAACTGGATGGCCCAACTGAAGACATGCAGGACGCCCGCAATGGTTAGCGCGGTGCCGGCACCCATGGTTCCGACCAGCAGGGCCAGAATCAGCAGCGTCGAATACAGGAGGACGGCCACGGCGCCGAAGGCAAAGTCGAGGAGCAGGTACCACACCAGAAGCGGCACCAACACAAAGTGGGCGAGGGTGAAGGTGAGCGAACCCACGGAGAAGACATCCACCAGTCCCAGGGCGATCATCAACGTCCACACGATGGCGGGGACGAAAACGAAATGGATGGCCTTGTTCACCGGGTTGCGGTGGTAGGCGCTGTAGACGGACATCTGCTCGGCCAGGCTTTTCATGGGCACCTCACGACGCATCCCCACCCGGGGTGTTGTTCATGGGCCTTGCGGCCGCCTGGATGCCAGGGGTGCACGGCGCCCGGCTGCATTTGCTGTTGTGCCTGGCGTCACACGAGGACCATCCGGAGGCAGCTCCATGTGACGCTCCCGCTGCAGGGCTTTGCCCCCACAAGGCCAGACCGGAACCCTATCGGGGCGGGCCGCCACGCAGGTCTACGACCACCTGCTGGACCTGGGCGTCTGACGGGCTGTTGGCCAGAACTGCGATGACCCAGACGCCAAAGATCGTCCCCACGGGGAAGTTGATCAACGCCATCACTGCCGCGACAAACCCAAGAATCCGCGCTCCGGGAACGCGCAGCAGCAGCGCCACGCCTGCAACCAGGGGCGGGAGCGCTTGGATGAGCAGCACATTCCTGAGGAGTCGCCCCATAGGCGCAGGCGGGGCTTCCGGGTCAGGGCCCGTCTCAGAGAAGGCCTCCGACATGACATGGTACAGTTCGTAGGTCATCACCGCAGCCACGCCTGCGTAGATGATCATGGCCAGTCCAACGAAAGCCAAGATACGTCGATTGGGACGAGGCCTGGGTCGCAAGCGCGGGGTCTGTAACCGGGCCGCCCCCGGATCAACCGGTGCCGGGCCCGGCCGCGGGCGCCTTGTCCCGGAAACAGATGGCTGCGACGCCATGCCAGAACCAACGCCAGGCGATCCTCAAGACCTTGTCGCAGCACGGGGCCGGGTGCGGATACGAACCGGTTTCACCACGTTGGTTGCCGTACAAGGGTTGCGGGCGGGCCAGGCTTGGCAGGCGGGCCAGGCTGGCCCCGCGAGGCGCAGCCTAGGTCCTAGACGTGGACGACGGTCTGCTGCATCTGCTGTTGCGCTTCGGGGCGTGTCAGGATGATAAGTGCGTAGATGCCGAAGGCGGTTCCAAATGGAATGTTGAACAGGGCGATGACGGCGACGATGATGCCCAGGATTCGCCCCCACTCACGGCGCTGCAGGATGCCGATGCCCGCAAACAGTGCCGGCAGCGCAGCGAGCAACATGATGAAGAACACCAGCAAGCCCCCGCCCGCTGCCATGCCGAAAACCCCATCGACGCCGGATTGCGACTCGCCCACCGCACCGCCGAAGGCCGCCGCGGCAAGCACGATCAAGCCGATGATGAGGGCGAAACCAGCCCAGGCCAGCATCAGGGCCGCCACGACCGTGAGGTGCGGGTTGCTCTGCTGCTGCATCTGCTGCGTCACGACCGTGGCGTCGGAATAGCCGCCGGGGGCGCCCTGCGGGTGCGCTGGCTGTGTGCCGGGGGGCGGACTGCTGGCTTGACCCCAGGGGTCTCGCTCCTGTTCCATGGGCCGTGATCCTGCGGCGGGCAAAAGAGCCTGCCGCCTGCGCCGGTTGCGCCGCCAACCAAACCTCCTTGATGCAACCCCTCTTGGCGCGCCCCATGGCCCAGACTGTCACCTTGGATCCTGTCACCGTCGGCGAGGACGGCGCCACCATGCGTCACATCGAGGAGCGTTTCAATCGCTTCGAGAACAAGAATACCTGGTGGCGCCACGACCAGAACGGCACCATGGACGAGTTTGACCGCTTGTTCGAGGAGGCCGTGGACCGCGTTGGCGGCAAGCTGGGCGCCAAGCTGCCCCTGGTCATCAACGGCGAGGAGATCGACACCGGCAGCACGTTTGCCATCACAAGCCCTGCCGACACCAGCGTCACGGTAGGCAACTACCAGAACGGCTCCCGCGACCATGTGCGCCAGGCCGTCGCCGCCGCCAAGGCCGCTCAGCCGGCGTGGGCCGGCTTGCCCTGGCAAGACCGCGTGGCGATCATCGAGAAGGCAGCCGACATCATGGCCGAGCGGTTCTACGACTTGTGCGCCGTCATGACCTGGGAGACCGGCAAAACCCGATTCGAATCATCCATCGACGTGGACGAGGGCGTGGACTTCCTGCGCTTCTACGCCATGACCATGCGCGAAATGAACGGCTTCGACATGCAGATGGGCAAGCCCTTTCCCAACGAGGACTGCCGCAGCATGCGCAAGCCCGTGGGCGTCTTCGGCGTCGTGTGCCCCTTCAATTTCCCCATCGCCATCACCGCCGGCATGACCGTCGCCGCCCTCTTGACTGGCAACGCGGCGATCATGAAGCCCAGCATGAAGGGCTGCCTCAGCGGCTGG
>JBFIJP010000485.1:0-2819 GCA_041600695.1 Thermoplasmatota archaeon
CAGTCCAGGCTTGCTCTGTCGGACACGCTTTAAACGGGGCCGGAGTTGGAGCAACCGTCCCATGGCCAAACCCCTGGCAGAGCACAAAGGCGTTGTCAAGTCCCGCAAGAAGCGAGACGAGGAGCCTGCAGGCGGCAGCCGCTGGCCCTTCCGCAGGGGTGGCCCCAACGAAGAGGCTGCCGCCCAGGCAGGCTTCGACATGGAGTATGTCCCGGGTGGGTCGGTGCGACGCATCACCTTCGAGGAGGAGCCCCCGGAGCCGGCGACGGAACCCGAACGGCCCGCCCGTTCCTGGGTTCCCCGCCACAAGGCGGACGTGCGCCACATCGAGGCCGAGGTCGACCGCATCGGCAAGGCCTCTGGCGGCGCGGGGGCCACGGCTGCTCGCAGCCAGAGCCAGTCCTCGACCCGCACGACGACCTCCGAGCGTCGGCTTGAGACCTCCCGCAGCTCCCTCGATGAGCGGCGCCAGGGCGAGCGCCGCACATCCTACACCAGTTCCTCCAAGTCCCGCATCACAGACACGGGCCGCCACTTCACGCCGGCCCAGGTGGACCGCGTCCTGGCGGACCGCTACCGCGACCCCGAATTCCGGGCCGTTGCTCCGCGGGCCGCGCCGCCTGCGGCACGGGCGCCCGCCAGCGACCTCGACGAAACCATCGGAAAGCGGGTCCGCGAGGTGCGCCGAACCCGGACGCTGACGCGTCAGGTGGGCGACCAGCCGCCTGAGGTCATTTCGTCCGAAACCACCGTCGAAGGCTGGACCCCGGAGGCGGCGCCGGGCGAAGATCTGGAGACGTTCGCCAAGACCACCAAGACCCGCAGGATCACCAAGAAGACCGTGGCCAAACCTGCGGCCAAGGCGGTTTCCAAGGCGGCTCCCCAGGCTGCTCCCAAGGCTGCTCCCAAGGTTTCCAAGCCGGCACCCGAGGCGCCAAAGGCGGCCAGCAAGGCCACGGTGAAGCCTGCCACCGAGGCGAAGGAAACCGCCACCAAGGCGGCGGCCGAGGCGTCCAAGGACGCTGACGAGAAGGAGTATCAGCCACAATGTGCAGGGCTGACCCAGGCCGGCGTACAATGCCGAAATTCGGCGCGCGCCCGCAGCAAATACTGCGCCAGCCACAAGGGCTACCGGCCACCCAGCGCCAGCAGCCTGACGCAACTCGACACCGCGCCCAGGGTGAAGGGTGCAGCCGATACCACACCGCAACTGCAAGAAATCTCCAGCAAGGCGAAGGAAACCGGCGAGGGCGACCTGCAGCCCCAGTGCGCAGCCCTGACCGCTGAGGGCGTCCAGTGCCGCAATTCGTCTCGCACGACGAGCAAGTACTGCGCCAGCCACAAGGGCTACCGGGCCAAATCCGCCGCGGCGCTCAAGTCCATCGACACGGCACCCCGCCACAAAGGGGCCGAGGACACCAAACCCGCGTTGCGCAAAGCGGCCAACAAGTCCAAGAAGGACACCTCCGGGTGATCGAGCCATGATCCGGCCGCGCCTTCGCGTCGCGACCCTGGTTCTGGTGGCGGCTCTAGCAGGTGCTCTGCTAGCCCAGGGCCAGAGCGGCGTCCAGGAAGAACTGGACGGCGATTGCTTCAGTTGCCACCAGCACGAAATGCCCCTGCGAACGATGTACGTCATCCAGCCGCCGCCTGAACTGGAGGTGGCGCCCGGGGAGCAGTTCGAATACCAGGTGAAGGTGAATCACGTCTGGACGACCAAGCTCGACCTGAGGGCCTTCACGGCGGTGCTGGATCTCTCCGACGCGCCGGGCCTGAGCTTCGTCAGCGAAGACATCCCGCCTGTGCTGGGCACCCAGGAGGGCACCATCGAACTCGTGCCAGCGGCCCTCGACCAGCCCCAGCGTACCAACATGCGGGTGGAGGTGGCTCCGGGGGCAACAGATCTCGTCCTGATCGTGCAGCCCCGCGATACGACCGTGGCGGGCCCCGACCTGAGTTTGCTCGTCAAACCCTCGGCCGGCGACAACATCCGCGTCAACAAGGCTGGCGCCGGCGAGGCCGAGGTGTTTGCGCTCCATGGTGCATCCGAGGTTGCCGCGGCCGGTTTTGGCAATTGGACCATCGAGGTGAGCTACCGGCCGATTGATCCCAACGCGGTTCCCCCTGTGTCCCCGGGGACGCGCACAGCGGTTTCCTTCACGCTGGATCACGGCATCTGGTTCAACACGACCGGGGCGACGCAGCAGTTCGTGTTCAAGGAGGGCCCCATCACGGGCGGCCAGGCGATGCTGCTCTCGTGGAACCTGCAGGCGAGCTCCGAGGCGGTCACCAGCGAACAAACGGTTCGCGCCCGGGTCAACCTGACGGCGCATTACGATCATACGGACGCCGGCAACCCGGACTACGGCAACTACACCAAGGGCGCACGCGTTCTGCTTTCCGCGCTCGGCACCGGCCAGGGCCTTGTCCTGCAGGACCCGGACGCACAGGGCACGATCCTCATCGTCTCCCCCGATTCGGGGGTGACCATGGCGCGCGTCAGCGAGGCGGTCGGTTATGCCACTGCGTTCCTGTTGATGGGGTCCGTCTGGAGCGGTGGCATGTTCGGAAAGGCAAGCCGACGGCAGCTCAACTCCATCTTTGGCAGTGCCAAGCGCCGGGTAGCCTTCCACAACTTCGTCAGCTATGCGCTGACGGCGGCGGCCATCGCCCACCTAGTCCTCTTCATCATTGAGGTTCGGTACCACTGGTCGCTCGGCCTGATCTGGGGCGGCGTGGGCCTGTTGGCCATGCTTGGCCTGGGGGTCACGGGCGCCATCCAGATTCCCCTGATTCGCAACTGGGGTTATCCGGCTTGG
>JBFIJP010000486.1:0-2814 GCA_041600695.1 Thermoplasmatota archaeon
GCGGTCAAGGCGGTGGCGCACCGGCAGGAGTTCATCACCAGCTACACGCCGTACCAGCCCGAGGTGTCTCAGGGCCTCCTCCAGGCGCTGTTCGAGTACCAGAGCCTCATGGCGGATGTCACGGCCATGGAGGTCGTCAATTCCAGCATGTACGACTGGAGCACGGCCCTCGGCGAGGCGGCCCTCATGGCCAGCCGCGTCAACCGCCGCACGCGCTTCCTCGTGCCGGCGAACCTGCTCTGGGAGAAGCAGACGGTGCTCGCCAACTACACCCGCGGCGCTGGCATCCTGGTCGAAGCGTACCGGTACGATCCGGTCACCGGCCGCACCGACCTGGAGGATCTGGCGGAACGCATGGGCCCCGACGTGGCCGGAGTCTACCTGGAAAATCCCAATCTCTTTGGCGTCTTCGAGCAGGACGCGGCCAAGGTGGCCGACCTGGCACACGAGGCCGGCGCCTTGGCCATCATGGGGGTTGACCCCACGAGCCTCGGCGTCGTGACACCCCCCGGAAAGCTCGGCGCTGATATCGTCGTCGGCGAGGCCAGTTGCTTCGGTGGCGCCCCCGCGCTCGGGGGCCCCCTCCTCGGGCTCTTCGCCACGACGGAAAAACTGGTTCGCAAGATGCCAGGCCGGCTTATTGGCGCCACCCACGACGCCGAAGGTCGCCGCGGCTTCGTCATGACCCTCCAGGCGCGCGAGCAGCACATCCGCCGGGACAAAGCGACCAGCAACATCTGCTCCAACGAGGCGCTGCTCTCGGTGCAAGCAGCCATTCACCTGTCCATGCTCGGCCGCCGAGGCCTACGCGACCTGGGCCTACAAAACCTGGCCGCCGGCGAGCGGCTGGAGAAAACCCTCTCTGCCGCGGGGCTGCACAAAGCGTTCACCGGCGCCATCTACAATGAGATGGTGACCATGGTGGGCCAGGTCGACGAGATGCAGGCACATGCGCTGGCTCGCGGCGTCCACGTCGGCCTACAACTGCGGCGCGCGCTGCCGGCCGAGGCTGGCCTTGTCGACGGCCTGCTGTGGGGTGCTACCGAGTTCCACGACGACCGCCACTTCGAGGACCTGGCACGGGTCTTGGCGAGCCTGCCAAAGGCGGAGGTGGTCGCTTGAACATTGGTGGGTCCGAGCGCCGCAAAGCGGCATTGCGGGCTGACGAGGCGGCTGTTGAACCGGCGGCGGCCTCTGAGCCGCGCCGCTCCACGATGGTCCTGCACCACGACGTTCCCCTGATCGTCCACGAGGCGACACCAGGCCAGCGGGGGACCAACCTGGGGCCCGCCGACGAGGCGATGGCTGCCCGAGTCCCCGCCACGCTGCGCTACGAGGCCCCCGCCGACGGCGACTTCGGCCTCAGCGAACCCCAGGCGGTGTCCCACTTTACGCGCCTCAGCCAGAAGAATTTCGGCAACGACACAGCCCTCTACCCGCTGGGCTCGTGCACCATGAAGCACAACCCCAAGGCGTGCGACGAGGTGGCCGGCTGGTCAAGCGTGAACCTCCTCCACCCGGCCCAGGACCCCTCCACCATCCAGGGCAGCCTGGCCCTCTTCCACGACCTCGAAGCCCGTCTGGCCGAGATCACCGGCATGGATGCGGTGTGCCTCCAGCCAGCAGCCGGCGCTCAGGGCGAATTCCTGGGACTGCTGCTGGCGCGGGCGTACCACGAGTCCCGCGGGGACGCCCAGCGCGACGAGGTGATCCTCCCCGATACCGCCCACGGCACCAACCCGGCCACCGCCAGCATGGCCGGCTTCAAGGTCGTCGAGATCCCCAGCGCCAAGAATGGCCGGGTCGATCTGGATGCGTTGCGCGCCGCCGTTTCTGACAAAACGGCGGCTTTCATGCTTACCAACCCCAACACGCTTGGCAAATTCGAGAAAGACATCGCCGAGATCGCCAAAATCATCCACGAAGCCGGCGGCCTGCTCTATTACGACGGCGCCAACCTGAACGCCATCATGGGCAAGGTGCGACCCGGCGACATGGGCTTCGACATCGTCCACACCAACCTCCACAAGACGTTCGCCGTCCCCCACGGCGGCGGCGGGCCCGGCGCCGGCCCCATCGGCGTCAAAGCCCGCCTGGTTCCGTTCCTGCCGGTGCCGCGCATTGTCAAGACCGAACGCGACGACGGACCCTACTTCGACCTGGACTACGATCAGGCGCTGTCGATTGGGCAAATCAAGGCCTGGTTCGGCCAATCGGCCGCCCTCGTTCGCGCGTATACGTACATTTGCCTGATGGGCGGCGACGGCCTCCAGGAGGCCAGTGAAATCGCGGTTCTCAACGCCAACTACGTCAAGAAGGCGCTGGAGGACACCCTCGACTTCCCCCATGGCGGCAGCTTCCTCCACGAATTCGTCGCCTCGGCGGCGGGCCTGAAGAAGCGCACCGGCATCACGGCCGGCGACCTCGGCAAGCGCCTGCTCGACTACGGCATGCACGCGCCAACCGTCTACTTCCCGCTGCTCGTGCCCGAGGCCATCATGTTCGAGCCATCGGAGAGTGAAACCCGGGCCGAACTGGATCGGTTCATCGCGGCCGTCAAGGCGATCGCGGCCGAGGACCCCGAACTCGTTCGCGGCGCACCCCACACGACACCTGTCGCCCGCCTCGACGAGGTGGTGGCAGCACGCAAGCTGGTCCTCACGTGGCGCACACTCGACCGGCTGGAGGGGTAGCGCCGTCCTTCGAGTGGGCCTGCTCGTCAACCCCGTGGCCGGAATCGGCGGCCCCGGGGCGTTCAAGGGCAGCGACGGCCACTGGAAGGAAGCCCTCGCGGCCGGATACGAACCCCACGCC
>JBFIJP010000487.1:0-2812 GCA_041600695.1 Thermoplasmatota archaeon
ACGGGTTGCTACGGTGCCGCCTGGTGTGGGCGTGCCAGACATCCAGCGAACCTGCCTTGACGCGGTGCGGGCCACGGGCCTGCCGCTGTTCCCCGTCGTCTGCTATTTTTTCTGACGGCACACTGCGGATACACGGATCCCGTTCGCCCCCCACGGATGGCAGGGCGGCTGGAAGGCAGCCGCATCAGGGCCTCCTTGACCCCGGGGTCAGGCCCACGGCGCGCCAGCCATGACACGGCGGAAGACGCCGGCACAAAAATAAAATGGCGATTTTCGGATGGGGGTTCATGCGTTTCCTTTCGGTGATGCTGGTGTTGATGATGGTGGGTCTGGGTGTCCCTGGCGTCGCGGCGGCCCCCAACTGCGAGGATGTTACGGCTGATGCCACCGCCGCCGAGGGTTACTACGTTGATCCCGACGGGCCCGCGGTGTGGCAGGAAAGCAACCGGGTTGATGGGTTGCAGACCCAGAGTTGCACGAAAGACGGCCGCACGCACCAGGCGGACACGGCCGTGCTGGCGCCCACCGTTCCCGGCTTGCCAGGACCCGGTGCCATCAATGGATTGATGGATTCGGCCTACCGAACCTGCCGCCAGACGTCAAACCTCCTGCCTTGCCGGGTGTTCGAGGGCGTACGGTTCTACTAGGCGGGCGATGGGTCGCCCCCTGCGGTGCCTCGTCGCGGCGTGCGGGGCGCCCGAGCCGCCGGTCCGACGTCGGAAGCCACGGCTGCGGCCGCGGCCCCGCGGGCAGGCGGCTGGCCTAGACTGTCCCGCTGCGATCGTAGATGGACACCACGCGCAGTTCGCCCTCGATCTCCAACGCCCCTGGTAGCGCCGGACCGGCCACCAGGATCCGGCGCACCGTCCAGTTGCCGGGCTGGTAAGGAAGCTCCGTGAGAACGGACACCGTCTCGTTGCCGGAGAGGTCCCCCACGGCGGTCGACACGACGAGGGTGTCGTTGGGGTCGTAGATCTCCACTTGGAATTCGCCGGTCCCGCCGACTCGGGCGAGGTTGATGGAAATGCCCAGGGTGTCGTAGGCGCCGTCCTTGCCGTCCTCGCGGAGCACTTCTGCGGTGTCGATGGGCAGTTCCTGCCCGGCCAAGTCCAGCACGTAGTCCTGCTGGGCCCGCAGGAAGAACGCCGGCCCCGAATAGCCCTGGCCCAGGGCCTTGAGTTGCATCAGGACAGCGGGGCTTCCGTCGCCGCGCCGCAGGTCGATGAGGGTGAACCACTGGGCAGGCAGGCTGTACGTGAGGGTCAGTTTGCTGCCCGAGTCGCTGGTTCCACTGATGATGAAGCCAGGGGAGCGGCCGACGGGCTCCGGCAGATCCAGCATGGTCTTGCTGGCGGTGAGGCTGAAGGATTCCCCGAAAAAGACCGTCGACCAGCCACTGCCCTCGCACAGGGGAAAATGGAACATGTCCGCGTGGTCCCCCGACTCGTGGGGTGAGTAGAGGGCCGCGTGGATGCGGCCAATCATGGGGTTGGTCGAGAACAGGCCGTGCATGAGAGCCTCCTCGCGCGTGGGGGTGCCGACCATGTAGTGGGCCCCCTCGTCCTGGTCTTCGTAGTAGACCAGTTTGGTGGTGGTCGGTGCGTCGTCGCCCAGTTGCAGATCATAGGTCCACCACTGCCCCAGCGTCCACGGCTTGCCCTCCAGGTCGGGTGCGTGCACCCGATCGCGGTGGCCGTTGACCACGCAGTAGTGGTTGGGGTCTTCGAACGCTTCGATGGTCAGCGGCGGCCCGTCTTCGGTGGGTTCGGGGGCCGGCGGGGCGGGATCATCGCTGCTGCACCCGGCCAGTAGGGGCATCATCAGGGCGACAGCGACGAGCAATCCGCGGACCAGACGCATGGGCAGGGGTTTTTAGGCAGACGCCGGACCTTAACGCTTGTGTCCAAGCAGCTTGAAGACGGACCCGTGGGCCCCGACATCCACCCCAGCGCCGTGCTGGCGCCCGGCGCCATCGTGATCGGGCAGGTCACCATCGGGCCAGACTGTTTCATCGGCCCCAACGCCGTGCTGCGGGGGGACATCGATCGCATCACGGTGGGCCGGGGAAGCAACATCCAGGACTGCTGCGTGGTACACACGGAGAAGGGCCACCCGACGGTGATTGGGGAGGAGGTATCTGTGGGCCACGGCGCCATCGTCCACGGCGCCACCGTGGGGGACCATGCCCTGATCGGCATGAACGCGGTGGTTCTCAACGGCGCCGTCGTCGGCGAGCGTGCCCTCGTGGGGGCATTGAGCCTCGTGCCAGACGGATTCGTCGTGCCGGCCCGCAGCCTGGCGGTGGGCTCCCCCTGCAGGGTGGTGCGCGAGGACAACGATGCGATTGCCAAGGCCACCTGGGCCAATGCGCGTCGTTACCTTGAGTACCGGGCCGAACACGTGCAGGGCCGCTGGCGCACGGTCGTGGGACCGCTCAACGACGCCGGCAGCTTCACCCAGTAGCATGCAGCGCTTCCTGCCGGTCGGGATGTCTCGCCTGAACGTAATGGGCGTGGTGGCGCACGATTCGCGCGAGGTGGCACCCCTGCTGGCGCGCCTGGATTCCCTGGCGCCAGAGCGCATCGAGGTTGCATTGACGGCCATGGAATGGGAGACCCTTCGACTCAAGCCGGACGCCTTGAGCCCGCTGGAGGCACGGTTCTACGATCGACTGGTGCCCCTGTGCCCGGCTCAGGCCAACGCCGTGTGGGTGGCCGTGGCAGGCTGGGCCCAAGCCCGGGGCGTGCCGGTGACACCACTGCTCCTCGCGGAACCCCCCGCCCCACCCAAGGGCCGCAAGGGACTCAAGGCG
>JBFIJP010000488.1:0-2775 GCA_041600695.1 Thermoplasmatota archaeon
GCGCAGCACCAGGTCATGCGTGCAGCCCACGAGGCCGGCATGAAAGTGCTGCTGGACGGACAGGGATCCGATGAGCAGTTGGCCGGCTACACCTACTTCTTTGGCCGACACTTCCTGGACTTGGCCCGCGGCGGCCACCTGATTGCCCTGGCGCGCGAGGCCGCTGCCTACAGGCGCGTGCACCGGACACTTTTTGGATTCAAGGTGGCGGCACTATTGGCGACACCTCGTTTCGTGAAGCGGCGGGCTGAGGTTCCCGGGCGCCTGCTTCACCCCGACCTGGAAAAGGTTCGCCCGGACAGCAGCTACGTGGGGGCCTTCACTCGTGCGCGAAGTCTGGGTGATTCGCTGCACCGTCACATGGAGAGTCGCATCCCGCACCTGCTGCGCTACGAGGACCGCAACTCGATGGCGTTCTCCATCGAGACCCGGTTGCCGTTCCTGGACTACCGTTTGGTGGAGGCCATCCTCGGCATGGGGCCCGAGTGGAAGATTCATGGTGGCGTCACGAAGGTGGTGCTGCGGGAGGCGCTGGGGGATGTGTTGCCCGAAGAAATCCGCACCCGCACCGACAAGATTGGCTACGTGACCAGCGAAGCAACCTGGTTCCGGGAGCCGGACGGGGAAGCGTGGATCAGGGACCTCATCTGCACCGAGCGCTTCCGGCAGCGGCGGTTGGCCAGGCCGGCCGCCGTGGAGCGGTTGCTCAAGGAGCATGCCGGAGGTAAAGATCGTTCGCGGCTCATCTGGCGATTGGTCAACCTAGAACTGTGGTACCGCCGGTTCATCGATGCTCCGGCCCCGGGACCGTCCGGCGCGCGCGCGTCGGAAGCCGCATCGACGGTTGCATTTGCATACGGTTGATGGGTGCTATTCCAGGCCGCGTCCAGACCGGAATGTCGGTGGCGACGCGGTGTTCGGGGCACAGGGATGGCGCGGCCACAGGGCAACCTGTTTTGCCTCGGCGAAATGATTCAGTACGAACACGCCCGGTTATAAGTTCCGTCGACTAGCGCAAGTTCATAAAATGACCCGCAGCGCGCAGGGCCCGGTCTTCATTGGCGCATGTTCCCGCAGCGGAACAACGATGCTGGGGGCGATGCTAGGCGGCCACTCGGCCACGGTCGCAACCCCAGAGTCGCAATTCAAGGAACACCTCTGGCAATTTTCCACCAGCCAAGGAAAAGAATTGGACGGGTCCGCCGCTGCTGGCTTCGTCGCCGACCACTGGAGGCATCGCTTGTGGGAGTCGCCCATCGATCTGGCCGCCGCCAGCCAATGCAAGGACGTTGCCGGGCTCCTGCGCCACGTTGTAGCCACCTACGCCGAGAAACAGGGCAAGCCGACCGACGCGCGCTGGATCGACCACACGCCGGACAACTTGTCCTATGCCGGCAAGCTCCTGCAGGCGTTCCCGGACGCACGGTTCATCCACCTGGTTCGTGATGGTCGTGCGGTGGCGGCGTCCATCATGCCCCTGGACTGGGGGCCCAACGACGCTGTCTCGGCGGCCCGCTACTGGATGCAATGGCTGGCTCCCGGGCTGGCCGCCGAGTTGGTGTACGGCCCCGAACGAGTCATGCGGGTCAGGTACGAAGACATCCTGGCGGACCCGCGCGGTCAATTGGAGCGCATGGCGGCCTTCATTGGCCTGGACGTGGAGCCCGCGATGCTGGCGGGAGGCGGCTTCAAGCTCCCCAAGTTTACGCAGAAGCAGCATGCGCTGGTGGATCAACCTCCGGATGTCACCCGGGCCGAGGCGTGGCGCAGCAAGTTGACGGCTGCGGAGGTTGCCCAGTTCGAGGGCATCGTGCGCGAGGTTTTGCCAATGCTGGGCTACACTTTGGCGACGGAGGCGCTGCCGCAGAGCATACCTCTTGCCAGCCGGGCGGCCGTGCGATTGCGTTCGGCTGCACGCAAGGGCCGGAACATCGCCGCGTGGGCGGTGCGGCGCTGGCGGTATATCCCCGGGTCGCGCCGAACGTGATCCGCTCCATGCGCGGGCATCCAGCCGGAAAAGAGGCGCGTTGACGCCACCAGGCCAATGCAGCGCGTCAGGTGGATGGCGCCTGGCACAAGATCAAGGGCGCCAGGCTGACCATGCGGGCGCCCTCCGGAACCGCCACGCCAGGCACCAGGAACAAGGCCACCTCGTGTAAGTGGGCTGGCGGGTAGCTCACGCCTTCTCCCACGACGCCGGTGCGAACGACGCGGCCCACCCGGCCCAGGGGGGTCGGGTCCATTGGTCCATCGGATACCCGGCCGATTGGTGAACGCCCGCAACGCGAGGTTGACCCGCAACGCCACTATCCCCAGCACCGCCGGCCCGCTGCGACGGGGCGGTCGCGGCCGTCATTCGGCCTCCGCCACCCGCCCGTATGCCGCCACAATGAGCTTGGCCAGTCGGGGCCACGCAAACTGTTGGCCGTGCTCCCGGATGGCAGCCGAATCCCAGCTTGCTTCCATGCCGGCCTGGAGGGCCTCAACGAGGGCTTGCCCATCGCCGGGCGGAACCATTGTCCCGAAGGCGGGGCTCGTGACGATGTCCGGAACTCCACCCACTCGTGATCCAATATACGGGAGGCCGCTGGCCATGGCTTCGAACAGGACGGTGGGATTGCCTTCGTCGAGGCTTGGCAGGACGAACAGGTCGGCCGCAGCCATCCACCAACCCACGTCGGCGTGGGGGACGTCGCCGGTGAACTGGACCTCATCTGCGATTTGCAAATCGCGGGCCTGCTTCTCGAGTTGCGCTCGCAAGGGGCCGTCTCCGAC
>JBFIJP010000489.1:0-2765 GCA_041600695.1 Thermoplasmatota archaeon
CCTGCCCGTGGGTCTGATTGCGGTCTTGTGGGCCTCGGGTCGCGTCCGGCGCACATCCCGCTGATGCCCACCCACGCCCGGGCCCAACAAGCGGCCCGTCGGCGTCATTGATCCATTGGAGCCACCCGTCGGGCAAGAGGTAGGGCCCGCATCGTTGACTTGGTTGCACGAGTCCCGCCGGACGCCTTCATGCGCAATGGTTCAACCCGACCGCTGCTGGTTGTCTCAAACGCCACCTCATCAGCCTACAAAAACGCGCGCCGGGCAGCTCACAAAATGCTATGGCCAACCACCACCGTCAACCGGTCATGCGAATACAGATCACCAGTTTCTTAGTAATTTCAACGATCCTTGCAGGCTGCGCCGGTCAAGGGGACAGCCATGACGATGCGATGCCTGACTCGCCTGCCCTCCCCGCCCTCCGCTCCCCTGTGGGCATGGCCCAAGACGAAGGTTCTGCGGAGCCTAACATTGCGATCCTTCCCGATGGGACGCTTTTCCTCACCGCTCCCGTGGGATCAGTTGAGCGCCCCAACATCGTGGAGGGGGCGGCGTGGCTGTGGCGGTCGCAGGACGACGGGGCCACCTGGGAGGCTCTGCGCGAACCGAACCGGGTGGAAGGGTTGGCCACGCCGGACGCTGGCGCGGGGGCGTTCTGCTCGTGTGACGCTGATGTGGCCACCAGCGCGGACGGTTGGACGTATTACACCGATTGGTGGATTGCAGGTCTCGTTGGCCCTGGGAATTACTTGGTCGAGCGGAGCCCGGACGGCGGCGCCACGTGGGAAAGTGCCCCGGTGACGATTCCCGTCGAAGAGGGGTACGCCATCGATCGACAGTGGATCACGGCGGGCGCCGATGGCCAGGTGCTTCTGACGTACCTTCAATTCGGCGACTTGGTGCCCGATCCCGGTCAGTTGGGCTCCGGCATGGAGGTCCGTGCGGTGCGCAGCGCCGACCATGGTGAGACGTGGAGCGACTCCGTCGCCGTGTTTCCCAGGGATGGTGGCTCGCCGCTGCACGGTCACCCGTTCCTGATGCCCGATGGCGCGTTTGTGGTTCCCGTAGGCGATGTGGATACGAGCGAATACCTGGACGATCCAGGCGCGGTGCGCGTGGCCGTGAGCCGCGACGCTGGCGCCACGTGGAAGGAGCACGAGGTAGCCCGCGTGGAGACCCGCTTCGACGGCGTCTGGCCGGTGGCGGGAGCTGCCGACGAAGCCGGGAACATGTTTGTGGCGTGGTCGGCCGACGACGGCGACCAGGGAAGCCGCGTGTGGCTCGCCGCAAGCAACGACGGGGGCGTTACCTGGAGCGCGCCCACGGATCTCTCTGGGCCGGGTTTCCACGCTCTTCCGTGGGTGGCCGCTCGCGGAGATGGCACCGTGGCCGTGGGTTGGTACGGCGGCGACTACAGGGGTGACCCGGCCGATGCGCCCGCAGACGCCGAGTGGTTCGCGTTCCTGGCGCGGCAGGCTTCTCACGACGATGCTTGGCGGATAACCCAGCTGCAAGACGAACCGGTGAAGACCGGCGGCTTTTGCCCCCGCGGCGCCGCGTGCCCGAGCGATCGTGATCTGCTCGATTACCTCAGCCTCGCCTACGATCAGGCTGGTCGCCTGCACGGCTCCTACGGAGTCGCAAGCGGAGGCGGCTTCGGGGGCACGCAGGTGCATTACACCGCTGAAGAGATCGTCTAGCCCAGGTGATGAATTAGGGCGCCCGGCCGCGGGACGATTTGCAGCCGAGGAAGCCAGGGGGGCGCATCGGCGTCAGCCGTCCAGCACGGCATTTGTTCGCGACGTCACATCCCCCAGAACCGCTCCCTCATGCTGGCTCGCAGGCAAGCCAGCCGTCCAGAGCCCTTCAGGGATCTGTTCGCTGCGCTCACATCCCCCAGAACCGCTCCCTCATGCTGGCTCGCAGGCAAGCCAGCCGTCCAGAGCCCTTCAGGGATCTGTTCGCTGCGCTCACATCCCCCAGAATCGCTCCCTCATGCTGACTTGCTGGCCAATCAGCAGTCCAGAGCGCTTCGGGGCATTACATGCCCCAGAACCGCTCCACCTTACGCTTCACCTTGGCCAGTTCCTCAAGCACGTCCCGCTCTTCGGCGGTGATCTTGGCTTCCCGCAGGAGCCACTTGGCGTCGCCCTCGGGGATGTCCATGTAGAGCAGGTCGCCTTCCTTGATCTGGCGTCCCAGGGTGGGGCCCGGGACCGAGAGGGCGACTTCGTCTCCCATCTTGGCGATGGTGACGGTTTTGCTTTCCTTCTGGATGGAGCGCACGCGGCCAACGGGCTGGCCGTCCATGCGAATCAGGGTGCGGCCGGGGTGGATGGAGCCGGCAAGGATGCGCACGCCGAAGACGGCGGGGTCGCGCTGCCGGAATGAACAGCCGGGCAGGAACAACAGCTTGGCAGGGTAGACGTGAGTTTGTCGCTGCTCGGCGTCGATTTGGGCTTTGGTTTCCTTCAGCCATTTGCCGTGCTCGTCGAGCAGGGTGTAGATGACCTTGCTCGTGAAGACGGGTAGTTCGCGGTCCGCCGCCTCGCGCTCCACATCGGGCAGCATTTTGACGTTGAAGCCGAGCAGGGTCCGCTGGGTGCGGTCGGTCATGGCGGCCGCCTCGATGACATCGCGGCGGCTGATGTCGCCCACCTCGGCGTTGCGAATGGGCACACCCTGGGCCTTGAGTTCCCCGGCGAGTGCTTCCAGGGACCCGATGGTGTCGGCCTTGATGTAAACGCCCGCGTCGTCGAGGGGGA
>JBFIJP010000490.1:0-2752 GCA_041600695.1 Thermoplasmatota archaeon
GCGTCGATTTTTGGCGGGGCTCCCCGCAAGGACCACTACGAAGTGGTCATCCTGGGGGGCGGCGGCATCGGTCTGTCCATTGCGTATCACCTGGCTCGCCTGGGCATCACGGATGTCCTCGTCCTCGACCGTGACAGCCTCGTCAAGGGTGCCACCGGACGTAACGGCGGCGGCGTGCGGGCCCAGTGGACGACGGCCGAGAACATCGAACTCGCCCGCCGGTCCATCCAGGCCTTCAAGGGGTTCGCCAAGGACACAGGCCACAACCTGTTCCTGCGCCAGGGAGGCTACCTGTTCCTCCTGCGCACGGAGAAGCAATTGGCTGCCGCCCAATCGGCTGTCGCGTTCCAGAACGAGCACGGCGTGCGCACGCGCATCATCAGCCCCGCCAAGGCCGCGCGCATCGTGCCCGGCCTCAACACCGACGGCTGCATCGCCGCGACGTTCAACCCGGACGATGCGGTGCTGTTCCCATGGCCCATCGTGTGGGGCTACAAGGAGGCCGCCGAGAAGGCGGGCGTCGAGGTGGTCACCTTCGCCGAGGCGACCGGCCTGCGCACCGCCGGCGGGCGCGTGACGCACGTTGAAACGACGCGGGGAACCGTCGGTTGCAACTGGGTGGTTAATGCGGTGGGCGCGTGGGCCAAGCAAATTGCCTCGTGGGGCGGCGTCGATCTGCCCAACAAGCCCGAGCGCCACGAGATTCTGGTGAGTGAGCCCCTCAAGCCTTTCCTGGGACCCATGCTCGTGGACTTGTCAACGGGTTATTATGTGTCCCAGGACATGCGCGGCGAACTGGTGGGCGGCCTCGGCGGCGACCACCGGGAGAGCCTCGACTGGTCCAGCAGCCTGGAATTCATGCGGGATTTCGCCAAGCAGACCGTTCGTCTGATGCCTCGCCTCGGCCCCGTCAAGGTGTTGCGGCAGTGGGCCGGCAGTTACGACGTAACCCCCGACCGCAAGCCCATCCTGGGCATCGCTGGCGACGGGCCGGCCAACCTGGTGCAGGCAAGTGGCTTCAGCGGCCACGGCATGATGATCAGCCCCATGGTGGGCCGGCTCACGGCGCAGCTGATTGCGGGCCAGAAGCCGGAGGTCGACCTGCACCCGTTCCGGCTTGAGCGCTTCGCCGAGGGCGACCTGAAGTTCGAGGGAATGGTCATCGGTTAGGCGACCCCAGATTCTGGAGCGCCACCCCACCGTGCCACGGCGCCCTACCCCACCGCGCCCTACCCCACCGCGCCCTACCCATGCCCGCGCCGACGTGCACCCTCCCGCAGCCCTTTGTCCTGCCAGGCGATGGCACATGCATGGAAGGGGCCCGCATCGAGTTCTTCGGCGAGGAAAGCCTGCAAGACGCCATGATCCTGGTGGCGTTCCCCACCACCGGCTTGGTAGCCTCCATCGCCGGCCAATTCCTCCTGGAGCACCTGCAATTGCCATTGGTCGGGTCCGTCCACATTGATGGCATGACGCCCGTGGCCGTCGTCACGGACGGCCTCGCCTCGCTCCCGATCCGCATCCACGGTGGCGAGGTCGAATGCAAACTTGAGGATCGCCACTGCCCCCGAATCTACCTGGTCGTCACGGAAATCCAGATGGGCGACGCCGCCTTCGACCTGATCGGCCGCGCCATCCTGGAATGGGCCCGGGAGGGCGGCGCCAACATCATCCTGTGCCTGGAGGGCGTCGTGCGCGACGAGGGCGACAAGGAGCCTGACGTGTTCGCCGCCGGAGGAGACCCCGCGGCCCTCCAGGAACTGCTCGCCATTGACGTGCCACCCCTGGAGCGCGCCATCCTGGGGGGTGTGTGCGCCGTGATCCTGACCAGCGCTCGCAAGGAGAAGGTCTGCGCGGGCGCCCTCGTGGTCGAGGCGGACCCGGCAAACCCGGACGGCCGCGCCGCCGTTGAACTCATCAAGGCATTAGACCGCCTGATTCCAAGCGTCACCGTCGACACCAAGCCCCTGGAGGAGGAGGCCCAGCGGCTGGAAGAAACGGTCCGCAAGGCCGAACGGGATGCACGGGCCCAGGCACCCGCCCACGTGACCTCGGGCGCCTTCATCTAGACAACCTGGCCGGCACCTCCAAATGGTGGCCACTTGATCCCCTGCCATGATGGGGCGAGTGGTAGCGCCTGTGTTGGTGGCTCTTCTGGTGTTGCCCGCGGCGTTCCAGGTGGCAAGTGGTGAAACCGATTCCGCCTCGACGGGAACATGGCCCAGCGGCCAGGCGGCGCGGGATTACATCGAGTCGTACGCCATGACGCACCCGTTCCGCACGCCTCTGTTCCCGCCCATGCGAGAGGCAGCCCAGAACGATCTGGCAGCCATCCTGGACGGCTTCGGTTTGACCGTCGAGCGGCATGACTTCGGACGCGGCGTGAACATTGTCGGCCTCCAGCCGGGCACAACGGAGCCCGAGAAGTGGGTGGTTCTGTCGGCCCACTACGACTCCCTCGACGCCGGTTTTGGCACCACCATCTTCGGCGCCTGGGACAACGGCGCCGGCGTTGCCGCCCTGCTGGCCATGGCGGATGCGTTCCAGAATTGGCAGTTCCCGTTCACGGTCGCCTACGTCTTCTTCGACCTGGAGGAGATCAGCCTCGGGGGCTCTGCGCGATTTGTGCAAGATTACGTGGCCCGGCAGGACATCGATTTGGTGGCCAACCTGAACACCGACCCGCCGGGGCTCAACTGGCCATGCGGTGACCCCGGCACCCCGTTCCATGTCAAGGTGGTCCAGGACCAGA
>JBFIJP010000491.1:0-2734 GCA_041600695.1 Thermoplasmatota archaeon
ATGGCCAGCCAGGCGCGGTAGTCGTGGTCCACCCAGGCGGCGTACACATTGCCGGCCTCGTCCACGGCGGCGCTCACCTCGTGTTCCGCCGGCGGGAGGAGGTGTTGGCTGCTGATGATGGATCGGGTCCAGGTCAAGCCTTCGTCCCGGCTGACGGCGATTTCCGGGATTTCGCAGCCGGCGCGGGGAAGATAAATGGAGCCGTCGGGGCCGGTGACGCCGTGTCCCGTGAGGCCACCGCACAACCCGGACACGCCGAAAACTCCTGGCCGGGGCTGGGCGGGATCGTAGCCGGCAAAAACCAGTGGGCGCAGGGGCCCAAAGGAGAGGCCGCCGTCGCGGCTGGCAGCACAGGCGGAATCCACCACACGGTTGACGCAGGTGTACACGACGTTGGGATAACCCAGAGTTGGCACCCCCCGGGGGGGCCCCGTGAACACGTTCTGGTGGTCGTGGTTGCCTGCCGGGTGACCGCAGCCCAGCGCGTTGGTGGTCCACGTCTGCCCGTCGTCGCTGACGCTCAGCGTTGCGCACACGTAGCCCTGCAAGTCACTGAGAAACACGCGCCCCGTGTCCGGGTCAACGTGCACGAAAGGGTCGTTGGTGGTCGGTGGTACGCTGAATCCGGCCACACGGGGGGTGACGTCATGCCAGTTGTGTCCGCCGTCGTCGCTGCGAAGAAGCAGCGTCTGAGTGGCCCGGCCGCCGTCGTAGGATGAGAAATAAATCGACGCGCCCGCCAGGCCCAGCGTCGGCTCCCAGGACGGGGCTCCCGTGGGCAGCGCCTGGGGCCGCGGCTCGGGCCACGGGGCAGCCAATGGCACGGGCTGGCCGTCCTCGATGGTGTACATCCAGGCGCGGTGCTCGGAAAGCTCGGAGCCTGCCCCGGGGCCATCCAGGCAGCCTGCCAGGCCGCCAGCCATGACAACGAGGAGCACGACGGGCCTGGAGTGCACGGCTCGAACCACACCGCCGCGGGCCTTCACCGTTTTGGCTTGGGGAAGCCTTCTTCAGACCGCTGCTAGTCGGCCGCCCCAATGGCCCAGCCTCTGCAGGAGCTTCTCGATCGCAACCTTGTCATCTTCGCTGGCAAGGGCGGCGTGGGCAAGACGACATGCAGCTCAGCGACGGCCCTCGCGCTGGCAAAGGCGGGCCGCAAGACGCTGCTCGTCACCGTGGATCCGGCCAAGCGACTATCGGACTCGCTTGGCATCGATGTTGGCTTCGAGGAAATGCCCATCCAGCCGAACCTTACCGCGATGATGCTCGACCCAGAAGCAGTCATCAAGGAACACCTGAAGCGGGAGGTGCCGGGCCTGTCGGTCACGGAGCACCCCATGTTCCGGTATGTCACCAATTACATGCCGGGCCTCAACGAACTGATGGCCATCGGAAAACTCAACGACTTGCGCCGCGAGGGCAAATTCGATGTCATTGTCGTCGACACCGCCCCCACCGGCCACGCGCTCAGTTTCCTCTGGGCGCCCAAGACGATCCAGGAGCTCATGAGTGAACGAAGCGTCCTCAAGTGGGCGCTCAAGGGCTATGCCGTCTGGCAGCAACTCAGTTCCACGGCCAAGAAGGTCCAGAACGTATTCAAAAAGAAGGACCAGCGCTCCAGCGGGCCACCGGAGATTGACTTCGAGAAAATCTTCACCGACATCGAGAACGAGGCCACCCGCATCCGTGAATTCCTCACCGACCCCAAACAGTCCGCACTCATCCTGGTCACCCTCGCGGAACGCATGCCGGTCGAGGAAACCCTCGACCTCTACGACCAGGTGCAGGGCGACCTGGGAATGAACGTCACCCACATCGTGGTCAACAAGATGCAACCCGACGTGCTTGGTGAACACCGGGCCGCCTTCGACGAACTCGCTGATGACCCCGCCCGGCGCAAGCAATTCGTGGTCACAACGGCGGCGGCGACCGGCGTTTCCACAGATCTCGTCGAGGCCCTGATGGATGGGGCTCGCTTCGGAGAGGTGCGGCGTGCCATGAACGTCGCTTATCTCGAGGAGTTGGCTGTCCGCCTCGCCGACGTACCCCTCCTGGTGGTTCCCCTGTTCCGGGAGGACGTCACGGGACTGCGCCGGCTGGCGGAATTCCAGGCAGCCCTCATGGGCGCCTCGGCCCAGGTTCACACGCGGCTCACGGCATAGTTCCCTGCTTACGCTGGGACCCAGGCGGTGGCCCGTCTGGATCGCGAGTCTTTCTTCAGTGCTGTACGGTTTGCTGCGTCAGGTCGTCGAGGCGCTTGTCGTGCACCGACAGGGGCACGTAGTCCCACGACTTGTTGCAGTACGTACAGGTTACCAAAACGGACTTGCGAATCCGGTCCGTGGACAATTTGCCCGGGACCTCCAGTGTTCCACCGCTCTGCGTCTGGATAATGAACCCCGAATCGGAGCCACACTTGGAACATCGCAGCAGCGGCATTGGAAGCAGGCACGCACCCACCACGGATAGCCCTTTTTACACCGAACCGGGCCGGGGCCCCGCTCGGGACCGCGTTTTTTGGGGCATCAGGGCCCCGCTCGGCGCTCGGCCGGGGGCCCTTTGACGGGCGGGGACGCTCCCGCCGCCGCACTCGGAACCCACCAGAAGTACCCCTTCGTGTTCCTCCACCCCGCGCTCCTTCAAACGTCAGTCGTTCACGGTGAGGCTGCTCCCTTCCGGGCCTGACCCGATTCCCGCGTCGAAGGGTTTCGCCTTTCCTTCCGGAAAGGATCCA
>JBFIJP010000492.1:0-2726 GCA_041600695.1 Thermoplasmatota archaeon
CAGGTGCCGGTCGAAGCCGCCGGGTCCCACGTACGCCACCGTGGCCCCGGGGAAGCCGCCGAGACTGCCTGGGTCGTACAAGCCGGAGAGGCCCACCATGAGGAAGGCACTGAAGGCGGCGATGAAGAACTGGACGAACAGTAATGTCAGGATGGTGCGTTCACGCAGCAAGTCGCGCAATTCCTTGCGGGCCAGCGCGACGGCTCGCCGGACGGCTTTCACACGACCCCCCGCAATGCCATGACGAAGATCGTTCCGTTGTAGGCCGTGTGGACCAAGGTGGCGGCCAGCCATCCCCACAGGACTCGGTGCCCGCCTCGCCAGGCGTCGGAGCGGGCAGCGGCGGCGGTGATCGCGACGGCGCCAATGTGGAGGGCCAGGGGAGCCAGCACCAGGAGGGGATTGGCAGAGATTCCGAAGGTGGTGAGTGCGTCGCCGCCCAGGGGCAGGAGGTCAAGTCCGATCAGGCTCCAGAGGAGCACGCCTTTCTCCCCCAGGAAAAAGCCGCCGCCGACGAGCGCAGCAACGGCCAGTGTTGTGCGCGCGGGCTGGGCCGTGGGGTCACGGGCCGGGCCGCCGGGTTCGGGCGCCCGCCGCGCCAGGGCCGCGTATGCAACGAGGCCCTTGAGCGCCTCCTCCACAGCGGCACTGCCCACGAGAAAGACCACGAAAGCAACGCGCAGGTCCAGGCTGATGGCGAAGACCAGAAGGAACGCTTCGAGAGCCAGGGCGAACGGCACGGCCAGGGCTCCCGCCATCAGCAGCATGGACCTCCGAGTGGTCAGCCTGGCGATGCCGTCCACCACCCGGGACAGGGGCGACGCGGGCGCAAAGAGGGTTTCTTCGCGGTACAATGCGGCGCTCACCAGCGCCAGGGCGCCGGCGACCACCGTGAGGGGCAGCGTGGCGTAGAGGAAGGACCCCAGGCCAACCGGGTCACCACGGATGGTGGCTGAGATGACGGCTACGGGGCTCAGGAATGCGATGGGGTGGATTTGCACGAAGATGGCTGGCAGGAAGAGGAACGAAGACAGGAGGACGTTGATCGCGACCAGGCTGGCGGTCAGTTCCCTGGGGCCCCGGGTGGTGAGGCCAAGCAGGGCGGCGCTGGCCAGGGAGAACAAAACGATTGGCAGGGCAGCCAGGAAGCCAACAGCAGACGAGCCGATGAGAATGGTGACGGTGGCCGCGATGACGAGCGCCGTGGCCAGGTAGGGAAGGACGCGTCCGGCAACGATGGCCCACGCGGGCACAGGCGCCGACAGGAGGGGCAGCCCGCGGCCCCGCACGCGTTCCTGGTGCAGGCTGCCGGCCTGTGCCTGGGAGAGGAAGTTGAGGGGCAGCAGGTAAGCAAAGGTCAGCAGGAGGCTACGGATGGGGAACGGCGGCTCCACCTGGCTCGGCGCCAGGTCCGTGGTCGCCGTCGCCGTGTCCGCCAATTGCTCGCCTGCCGTTGTGCTGGACGGCGTGTCCTCGGGCGCGTCCGGGGCCGGCTGTTGTGGGGGAGCATCCGCAGGCGGGGTGGGTTGGCCTGCGCCCGGAACTGGGGCGAGACTGCGGGGTTCGTAATACAGGTCGATGCGCACGGGAAACGCGGCATCCTGGTCCGCCTCTCGGGCCATGAGCAAATCCTGGTGGGCGCGCACGGCCCGCTCCAGGTTCTCCAGCGCAGCGAGGCTGAGGTCACTTTGGTGATACCCCACGGAGGTGCCGTCGATCACCAGATCTGGGGGGCGGAGTGCTTGTCCGGGCGCTGCCAGTTCAAAGTGGGTGTCGGCCGCCAGGGCAGGGCGCAGGGGAGAACTCGCATCAATTTCGACCACGAACACGCCCGCCTCCGGCTGCGTGCCGGTGCGCAGGGCGAACGGTCCCAACACGCCCACCGCGACGGCGGCAAGCACCAGAAACGCGCCCACACGGATGCTTGCAACGGGCTGCAACAGACGGCCCGTCTCCTGGCGGGCAACCAGCAGAGTCAACCGCAACCCGACGCGCACGTCAGTCCTCCGTGACCCGGCGCAGAATCTCCTCCAGCCGGGGCGGCGCCGAATCCACCTCCAGCACCGAACCCCCAGCCCGCCGAACCTGCGCCAGCGCCCCCTCCACCTCCTCCATCGAATCCAGATCGGCCCAATGGATGGGCCCCCGCGGCGCGCTTCCCCCAAAAGCAACGGTGGCCCGCACGTGATACACCGTCTGCCCCCACCTGGCGCGCAGCTCCTGCAACGTTCCCTGCGCCACCAGATCCCCCCGGTGCAGCACAACGATCGCGTCGCACACCTCCTCCACCTGGGGCAGGTTATGGGCCGACAACAGCACTGCCCGGCCCGCGTCCGCCTGCTCCCGAATCAGCAGGCCCAAGTCGTCCGCGGTTCCCGGGTCCAATCCGCTGGCGGGCTCGTCCAGAATCAGAACGTCCGGCTCATGCAGCAACGCCCGGGCCACCGCCACCTTGCGGCGCATTCCCTTGCTCATGCGTCCCAGGGGCTTCTTCCACTGCCGCTCCTCCAAACCCAGCCGGTGCAGCAAATCCCGGCCCCGGCGCAGCGACTCCGACCTCGGCAAATCATACAATCAACCAAAACACGCCAGCAACGCCAGCGGCGTCTGCTCGTCGTACAACGGCGACTCCTCTGGAAGGTAGCCCAGGCGGGCCCGTACGTGCGGCCGCGTGGTCGGCTCTCCATCCAGCAGGACCGACCCCGCGGAGGGCTCCACCAGCCCGG
>JBFIJP010000493.1:0-2725 GCA_041600695.1 Thermoplasmatota archaeon
CTTTGCCTTCGACGGCTACCCCATCTACGGCCCCTATGCCAGCGTTGAGGGCGAGGTCGTTGAATTGCTCAGCAGCTACCGCCTGAAGGCAGGCGCCACGGGGTACAACGGCATCGCCGACTACCAATTCGTGGAGGGCCTAGGCGACCTGGACGAATGCAACGGCCGCGTGGCGCCCACCGAGGATTTCCCCGAAGGCACCTACCACTACGTGTCCACCATGCACAACGGCGAGGGCGACCTCGGCTTCCCGTACTTCATCAACTGCTACCACGGGACGTCGGAGGAGACCAACTACGCCGTGGTGCCCGGCACCGAGGGCATGCTCGGCCGCGGCGGGTAGGAGAACTGGGCCAGGCGGGTCACGGGCCGGTCCGCCCGGTGCACCCCCGGGCAGGCGACCTTCCGGCCCGTGAGCCGGCCGCCAATGCAGGTGCCCGGCGGATCTCGACCCCCAGGCCACCATCCACCGAACCCGAGGGATCCGAGTCACGCCACAGTCGACAGGAAAACAGTGGGCAAGGCTGCCGCTCGAGGCCGGATATCTGTTCCAAAAAGCAAGGGGCGTGAGGCAGGGGTGAAAGGAAGGAGAAGAGGAAGGGGAAAGGAAAAAGTCAGTTGGGGCCGACCTAGGTCGACCCGTTCTCAACCATGATGACCAGCGGCTCGCCGCCGAAGGGCACGTTGAACTGCCGCGTCGCCGCGTACGAGACCTCGTTGCCCTCAGCATCCTCGAACGTGTGCTCCACCTTGGCGGTGTAATCGCCAGGCATCAACTGCACCGTCAGGTTGCCGTTGCTGTCCGTCGCCCGCGGCGTCACGTTCGTGGGACCCTCAACCGACATCGGGATGCCGGCCACGCCCTCGCCGCCATCCGTGAACTGAAGCGTCACAGCGGCAGGAATCGGCGTCACCATCAGATCCTCAGTGGTCACGTTGGCACCCGTGAGCGTCACGGACCGCGTCAGGTTCTGGTAGCCCGGCAGGAACGTGGTCAGTTGGTAGACGCCAGCCGGGTGGTTGGACACCGAGTACCGGCCGTCGGGGCCCGTGGTCACGGTGCGGTTGCCAATCGAGATTTCGACGCCAGCCAGTGCCTGGTCCTTGGTCACGTTGAAGACGCGGTCCCCGTCCATGTCCCGGAAGGCAAGACCCTCAAGGTTGGCCAGGGGCAGATCCACACGGATACCGGCAACACTGCCACCGGAAGCCTGCTCGCGAGTGACCACGAAGGGCTGCGTGTGCAACACCTGACCACCCGTTCGCACCGCCAGTTGCAGGTCATCGTCCACTGAGAACGGAGCCAGCACCGAGAACATGCCATCGGCGCCCGTCACGTTGACAGCATGGGACGCCCCGAAGCCATCCATGAACGTCACCTCGACGCCTTCCTGCGGCGCACCCAGGCCATCGTACACGGTGCCCTCCACCCGGTAGCCCTGGTAGTACTCCAGGAGTGCCACCTGGCGGATGCCGGATTCCGCGCCGCCCAGCAGGCTCTGATGAATGGCACGCCAGTGCTCCAGGCCGTCCCCGGTCGGGGCCGACGGGAAGATGCCGCCGAACGCTCGCGCGTACATTGTCTCGCCGAAGCGTTCCTGGACGTTCAGGCGCGGCTGGACGGGAACGCCCGTTCCGGTCAGGGTCTGGCCCTTCGGGAACGCCTGGTTGCCCAGAACCTCCCATTCCTTGCCCGACGCGTCACGGAACTTGGGCTCCTTGTGACGGTAGGAGTTGCCATCCTTGTCGATGCCGTACTGCTCCATCGTCAGCGTAAGACCACCCTGCGTGCCGGTACCGAACTGGTAGCCGATGAACTCGTCAGGGTTCTTGTTGGCCAGGTACGCCGGCGCATAGAAGATGCCAGGCTGATCCTGGATCGGGAACATGCGGCGGTCGACGCCGAGGTACTTGATGTGGCGGTCGGTGTCCTCCGACAACTCGTCGAACAGCTTGAACACCATGTCCCCGGTGACGTAGCGCTGCAGGATCGTGTATTCACGGTCCGAGCGCTTCTCGGGGCCGATTTCGCGCAGGCCCTCATCGTACGAGTCGAGGCGCTGGAGGACGGCGTCGGAGAAGCGACCCACCGGTTCGGCAGCGTAGTTGCTGTTGAGCAGGAGGATCACGAGCCAGCTCATGGCTTCCTCCTCCGACTCACTGGCCAGGAACCGGCCGGCGATGTTGTAGTGGTGCTGGAAGGGATCCGCCACGGTCGGGTGCAGGCCGACGTTGGTCGCCCAGTGACCGTAGTCCCACCAAGCCAGGAAGGCGGGGCGCTCCTCTAGGGGAACGTCCTGATCCAGGGTGGCCAGGTACTGGAAGGCTTCCAGCCAGCCGTTGTCCTGGATGTCGAAGCTCAGGCCGAAGGCACCCCAGCGCTGGTCATCGAAATCATGCTCGATCTCGTAGGCGCGGGGCACCGCAGCATCAACGCCGAGCCAGGCGTTGGGCACCACCAATAGGAGACCCACCGCCAGGACGCCCAGCGAGGACTTCCAGGTCAGCGACTGGATGCTGTTGAGGGCCGTGTTGCCCTGGCCGTAGAGCCGGCGGAAGCGAGCCCGCACCTCGTCGAAGCCCAGGCGGGCCACGACGTGGGCGACCATGCCGCCGCTCAGGATGGCGAAAACCGGGGCCGCGTTGAAGACGAAACGGCTGGCCGCCAGGGCCATGAAGACCGCCAGGACGCCCCAGGATGCCATCAGCAGCCAGGCGCCGTCGC
>JBFIJP010000494.1:0-2687 GCA_041600695.1 Thermoplasmatota archaeon
GCCCGTGTTGGTCTTCCACCAGCCGATGTCCTCGTTGATCCAGCCGAGGATCGTGAACACGAGGAAGATGAGGCTCAAGCCGAGAACAACAGGACCCAGCACCAAGCCCAGGCAAACCGCCGTGATGGCCAAGGCCAGCAAAACCGGCCAGTGGCTGCCATGAGGCAGATGGTACTCGTCGGGTGAAACGTGGCCGGTGGCCTGCTTGTCGGCTGCCATTTAAATCTCCCCCCGCGCGACGCGGATGGCGTGTTGTTCGGCGAGCGTCTTCGGCTCCTCGTCCACAATGAGGCCTTCGCCGTGCACGACGCGACCCTCCTCCCACAGCTTCCACTCAATGTGGCGGGCTCCGCCCCACGGGTCCTCTGTGACGCGCTCCTTGGAGCGCCAGCTCACGACCACGTTGATCATGAAGAACAGGACACTCAGCGCGATCAGGAACGCGCCGATGGTGCTGACCTGGTTCAGCATGGTCAGCGACGGGTCGTAGTCGAAGTACCGCCGCGGCATCCCCTGCAGGCCGAGGAGAAACTGCGGGAAGAACGTCAAGTTGAAGCCGATGAACATCAGCCAGAAGTGCCAGTCGGCCAGCCCCTGCTTGTACATGCGGCCGCCGCTGAGGAACGGATACCAGTAGTAGATGCCCGCGAAGATGCCGAACACGGCGCCGCCGACCATCGTGTAGTGGAAGTGGGCGACGACGAAGTAGGAGTCGTGCAGGGCGTAGTCCACCGGGATGGCGCCCAGCATGACGCCGGTGATGCCTCCGATCACGAACAGCCAGATGAAGCCCAGCGCGTGCTTCATCGGGGTGGTCAGATGGATTTGGCCGCCCCACATGGTGGCCAGCCAGTTGAACACCTTGATGCCGGTGGGCACGCCGACGAGCATCGTGTTGAACATGAACACGGCGCGCACGCGGGGGTCAATGCCCGTGGTAAACATGTGGTGCGCCCACACCAGGAAACCCACGATGGCAATGCCGAGCATGGCGTACGCCATCGACTTGTAACCGAAAACCGGCCGGCGGCTGAACTTGGGGATGATCTCGTTCAGAACACCCATCAGGGGCAGGATCAGCACGTACACTTCGGGGTGGCCGAAGAACCAGAACAGGTGCTGGTACAGGATGGGGTCGCCGGCCCCAACAAAGAATTGGGTGCCGAAGTTGCGGTCGAACAGGACCATGATGAACGCGATGGCGACCACGGGCAGGCTGAACACTAGCAGGATGCTGGTGGCCATCTGCGCCCACACGAACAGGGGCATGTTGTGGAGGGTCACGTCGGGGGCGCGCATCTTGAAGATGGTGACCAGGAAGTTGATGCTGCCGAGCGTCGAGGCGATACCAAGCAGGAGGAGCGAGATCAGCCAGAAGTCGAGGCCGAGATTGCGCTCCAGCACCGAGTGGGGCGGGTAGCCGACCCAGGTGACGTTGACGGCCACCAAGTCGGGCAGGATCATGGGGATCCACAGCAGGATGCCTGCCGGCACAATGAGCCAGTACGATAGGGCATTGATGCGGGGGAAGGCCATGTCCTTCGCCTTGATCATGATGGGAACGAAGTAGTTGCCAAGACCGGCCAGGGCCGGCATGATCCACAAGAACACCATCGTGGTGCCGTGAAGCGAGAGCAACTCACTGAATTGAGCTGAGTCAGCTAGGTCCGCGCCGGGCTGGTAGAGTTCCCAGCGCATGACGAGCGCGGCGATGCCGCCCAAAATGAAGTAAAAGAACCCCGTCCAGAGGTACAGGATGCCGATCTCCTTGTGGTCGGTCGTCGTGAGCCAGCGGCGGAGCCCGCTCTTGTGATGGCTCTCGTCGGCCAGGACGTAGTCTGGGTTCATGGGCCGGGCGCCGCTACTTGGGTGTGTTAGAAAACCGTAACGCTGGACCCGGGGTTATCCGGGTCGCGTTTCAGGCCCTATTCGACGTGACCGGCAAGAGCGTCGTGCGCGCGCCTGCCCGCGCCCACCTGACGGAACCTGAGCGCCTCTGCCCAGCCGGTCGGGGTGGCAAATCCTTTTCATGCCGCGCCGGAGTCGCGCGCCCCGTCACCATGCGCTCACGGATGTTCGGCTGGCTACCGCTCGCCCTCCTGTGGATTGCTTCCCCCGCCTCGGCGCGCTGGGGCATGCCGGAACCGCTCACGGAGCGCGGCGTCATCGTTGAGGAAATCTACAGCCAGATTGTGGTTGCAGGCCTCGTGGTGTTTGCCATTGTGTTTGCCTGGCTCGTGCTGGTCCTGTGGCGCTTCCGCGCCCACACCGGCCACGGCCGTTCCACGCACGAACACGAGCGCGAGAACCTGAAGGCCGAACTGGGATGGACGATCATTCCCCTGATGATCGTTCTCTGGGTGGGCTGGATTGGCTACGTCGGCCTGCTTGAACTCGACGAGGGCTACACGGATGAGGAAGCCTACACAGAGATTCAGGTGGTTGGCGTCCGCTACTCCTGGACGGCCCACTACGGTGACGGCGTGCGCGTCACGTCGTCCTTCGACCCAGCCGACCCGGACAACATGGTCCCGATCATTGTGCCCGCGGACGAGCCGGTGCGAATCAACCTCACGGCGGACGAGAACGACATCCTGCATGCAATGAACATCCTTGACGCCAACCGCGCCTACGTCTGGATTTCTGACGCCAACCCTGTTGGGGCGTACAAGTACAACCACGGGACC
>JBFIJP010000495.1:0-2649 GCA_041600695.1 Thermoplasmatota archaeon
GAACGCGGTCTGGACGCTGAACAAGCCGGGTCCGGAGAGGCCCATGAAGCCCAGCACCAAGGCGCCGACAAGGCCCAGGATCAGGATCGGGGCCAGGATCAGGTAGCGGCGGTTGCTGTCGATGATGCGGCGCATGACCTCCTGCACATACCCGGCGGCCCCGGCGCGAGCCAGTTCATCCTGCCGCTGCGCCAGATCCTCGGTGGTGTTGGCCAAATCGTCCCGCATCCGGGCGGCCTCCTCACGCAGGGCATCCAGGTCCCGGCGGGCGGCCTCCGAGCGCTGCTGCTGTTCAGCTAACTGCTGCGCCAGGCGGTTCACGTCCTGCCTGCTGGACTGTAGCTCCTTGCCCGTCTGCCCGACGCGGTGCCCCAGGCCGTTCTCCATGGCCTGCACGCGCGCCGCCGTGGCCCCGAGGTCATGCTGGAGCTTGATGAGCGCGTCACGGTCCTTCTCCAACGCCGCCAGCTTCGCGCTGGCCTCCTGTTCGCGCCGCTGCAACTCCTCCACCGTCGGGAACCAGTGCTCCATCTGCTTGCGGCGCTTGTCCAGCTCCTTCTGGGTGGCCACACTCTTGGCCGCCTTGCGCGCGGAAACCTGAAGCGCCCGCACCATCCAGAGGGTCGAGACGACCGCCAGGGTCAGCACGCCGACGCTGATGATCAGCGATCCAATGGCCCCCTCCTGGGACAGCGTCCAGCCCTCCTCGGCGAAGAGGGAATCGTACGCCCCGGCGAGCCCTAGAACGAGCGCCAGCACGACGCCAACGGCCACGAGCACCCCCAGCGCCCAGTAAAATTTCTTGCCACCTGCGAGGCCGACCGCGGGCGCGGCCGTCGCCGGATGTGCAATCTCGGGACTCATGCGATGCCCCCGTGGTGTGTGAAAGCCATGGGGGCAGACGGCTCCGCGGAGAACTTAGCCTACTCGTCCCTGTTGGGGTTTGGATGCATACATTCTTCAAAATTGGATGCCGGGGCCCATGACTAGTAGGATAGCGCCGGGTCGATGCATTCGCAGCGGCCCGAGAAGGACGCGTCGGCGATGTATTCGGTGCCGCGATCCGAGATCACGCTGGAGATCAGCACAGTTCCCTCGGTGTGGCGGTAGTCGCAGATCTTTCCGGCCTGGCAGCCGCCCATACTGCGGCACGCGGACTGGGCCTGCCCCAAGGCATCATCGACGGCGTTCCACATGGCCTTCTGCGGAGTGGATCCTTTGCCCTTGCCATTACCGATTGACTCGCCGCCACACATGGTATCAAGAATCTACAATTGAGGTCATGATAAGTAGATGGTGTGCACGCCGCGGTCAGATTGTGCCAAGGACCACGAGGGCCGACAAGACTGCCACGAGAACGCTGGTTAGCGTGCCGACCAAGTAGTACTCCGCAAAATCGCGGTCCTTCAACTGCTCGAAGCGCGCCAGTGACTTGGCGGCTAGCACGAGCCCCACGGCCGCCCACTGACCAGCCATCGCCAACAGGAGCACCAGCCACCGCTCCAAGACGCCGATGGCGAAGCCCCGACCATCTGGCGTTGCTGCCTCGGCACCCACCTCCCCAAGCGTGAAGCGGACGATGGTGGCACCGCCGTGGACATTGAAGACGAGGGCCGCGACGGCAAGGACCTCCGTCGTCAGGAGCGCGGCGTCGGCGGCCAAGTTGGGCCACAAGAACACCGCCGCCGCGTCCAGGAACCAGGCAACCACCACGATGACGGCCACGTGCGCCGCCTGGTCTGCCAGGAACGGCCACAGTCGCCGCTCGGTGCGGGCCTGGATGCGCTGCTTGGCCCTGTCGATACCCAAGTGGCTCACGGCAATGACGAGGATTCCGACGGCGGCCTCGAAGCTCATCAGGGGTAGCATCACCACGAAGTGGGTGACGAACACGATGCCCCCGTGGCGCAGCAGCACACGGGACTGGTGCTTGTTCTGCACCATCTTGGAGGATTGGAACGCGAAGTCCGCGAGGATGTGGCCGAGGAGGAGGTAGGCGAGGGTGGCGGACGCGCTCATTGCGGTTCCTCCCAGTAGAGTGCCTGGGCGTTTTCGTTAAGGAGATCGACCACGGCAGCCTCGGCAGTCTCGACGTCCTGAAACATCGATGCTTGCAGACTCTCTGCGACGGTAGATGGTCGCACGCCCAAGGCTACGGCAGCGGCGCTGTCCGTGGAATGGCTTCGAACGGCTCGAATCACCTCGATCTGGCGAGGCGTCCATCGACTTCGGATCCGGCTCGTGAGTTGCAGGACTCGATTGGCTTGGTCATCCCGTCGGCCCCGGAATCGGCCAGGCCCGAGAACATCGAACCCGGCCACCTGCATCATGAGCCCCCCCTGCCGTGCCCACGATAGGGCCGCTCGGGCCGCGTGGAAACAGGGCCCATCGTTGTTGCCAATGTGGGCTGGGTCCAGATCCGTGGAGATCGTTCCCCAACCCAGTCCAAAGGCGACCTTCTGGGGTGCCATGGCCTCCCAAACCTCGATCGCGGTCTGGATTGCGTCCGCCGGCCACGCGAAAAGCCCTTGGAACTCATCACCAACGGTCACCTGTAGCTCCGGTGCGGGCGTAGAAGCGCTGTTGGTCTGTAGCTTGCCCTTCATGCCCTTGTAGTAGCGCCTGTCCAACTCCAAATCTTGGTGGTGC
>JBFIJP010000496.1:0-2647 GCA_041600695.1 Thermoplasmatota archaeon
CGGGCAATCAAATCGGCTTGGCGTAGCAAACCGCCCGGGTGCGCTCGCAGCGCCCGTGCAGGGCCAGGCCTAGCGAGCCGGGCGTGTGGCCGCCGGAGTCCCCCGGCCGCGCGGCTACAGTCCGTACAGGGCGTCGCGAACCGCGCCGATGGCCTCCGCGGCCACCTCGTCCGGAGACCGGTTGGCGTTCACTACCCTGAACTTCTGGCTGTACTCCCTGGCCAGCTTGAGGTAGTTGTCCCGCACCTGGGAAAGGAAATCCACTTTCTCGTACGGGGTAGCCTCGCCCCTGGCGGTCAGCCGCTCGACGCAGGCAGCGGGGTCGGCATCAAACAGGAGCACCAGATCCGGGTGGATGCTAAAGCGGGCATGGAGGTCCTCCAGCCAGGTCTGCGGATCCTGGATGTGGTCCCGCAAGGTCACCGACTGGTAGGCGTAGGTGCTGAAGTGAAAACGATCGCAGAGAACCTGTTGCCCCTGGGCGATCATGCGCCGCACCTCCCGCACATGCTGCGCCCGGTCGGCCAGAAACAGGAACGTGGTGGCCAGCGGGTCCATTCGTTCCTCGATCGATTCGCGTACCCAGCCGCCGAGCTTGGTGTCTGTCTCCTCACGTGTTGCCGTCAGGGCAGGAAACTCCGGCGCCAGGGCCTCGACCACCCGCGCCAGCGCCGTCGACTTGCCACTTCCGTCGATGCCTTCGAAGACGATGAAGCGGGCAGGGCGGGCTCGGTCGGACACGGCGGGGCCACCCGGCGCGCTGGGAAAAGAATGGTGTTGGGCGGACCACCCGGTGGCCAGGCGACCCGGACCGGCCGATGGCGCCATCCGGGGACGGCATCCGGGACGGAATCCGGGGGAGGCATAGGGCGCCTGCATCACGGGATGCAATCGGTACCGAGGGCCACCTCGCAGGGGACGTTGGCCCAGAAGCAGACGGTCCGCTGCATGGCAGCAAGCGTCGCTCCGGGTGCATTGGGCGGGTACACCACGACATCCGGGTTTCGCTCCATGCACATGGGCCACGCCTGCTCCTCGGCTTGCGCCGGCGTGGCGAGGGGGATCACGAGACAAGCTGCGGCGAGCATCAGAAGACTCCGCATGGTTTGCAAAACAAATGGGGTCTCGTAAATGAAACGGCCATTTCATGCAAAAGCGCAGGCATTGGCCTGCTGATGCCGAGTGGTCGCCTGCCTACGCCGCCAGGGCGCCGCGATGGCCCTATGCCTTGGCCGTCTTCGCCCGGTACCCCTTGTGCGTCAAACAGTACTTCGAGCCCTCGCGGGGCAGCTTCTTGCACTGGGACCCCGCCGCCGTGTGCGCGGCGCATTGGGCCTTCGATCCCATCACCTTGACGGCGGCCGGCCGGTTGCGAATGGCGCCCTTGCCGCCGGGCGCGGAGGCGGCGCGCTTGCGCACCGTCTTCATCGCTCGGGCCTTTTCCAGGGAATCCAAACGCACCTTGGCCAGCCCCTTGGGCCGGTACCCCTTGTGGCTGGCGCAGTATTTGCTCGTGGCCCGTGCCTTGTTTTGGCATTTTGTACCGTCGGCTTTGAGCGCGGAGCATTGTGGAGCGGGTTTGTCGGTCGCCATGGCGCACCGGCCCTGCAGTCTGTCGCGATCACTTAGAGGCTGACCTACCGGCCGCGGCGCGCACTGGGTGGCGCCTCGGTGTCATCGCGCGAGGACCTCGAACCCCGGCCGCCACGCGGGCCATTTGAAGCTACCTAGGCCACACAGCGGGCCTGGCAACCACGGTGTCGCGGTCGTCACCCAACGTTCTGCGAAGGCTTATGGTTGGCTCTGATTCTTGGCATGCGGTCACTATGGCCACACCCACCACCATCCCATCCGGGATCCCTTCTTCCGCCCGCCGCGGCACCGTCGCCGCCCCAGCCTGCCTACGGCGCCTACGACAGCGCGCTGGCGCCGTCGCCGCCGCGCTGCTGGTCGCCGCGCTGCTGTCGCCGACAGCCACGGCCGAGGCCACATGTGTGGGCCTTCCGTCGGCCCACGCATGCCTGATGGAAGAGCACAGCCAGTCCGGCGGCTGCCATGACTACGACAACCACACCTGGTGCTACCACTTCGACCGGCGGGCCGAAGGCGCCAGCGTGTGGGCGCTCGGTGCTTGGGCCACCGTCTTCCAAGTGGATGAATCTCATGGCTACGAATCGTCAGGAGACCACGACTGCTGGACGCATGGGGACAGCTATGGAGGCACCTTCCGCGGCACCGAGATCACCGCCGCGGCCCCTGCCGCCGGGCTTGACCTCCGGGGCGCGGCCGGCGAGCAAGTCTGGCACAACGCGTACTCCTACGGAGATGCTTGCGGCCCGGAGCCCTACTCCTACAGCCAGGAATCCGAATCCGTTGGGTCCATGATTGGCCTCGATTACGAGCTGTCGGGTCACGGCTTCTACGAATGGGGAACCGTCCACTACTTCGATGGCCGCCAGCAGGGCGAGTCGTCCGGGAACTGGGGCAACCAGACCTGGAGCGGTTCCTGGTGCTCGGAGCACGAAGTGATTGGCGTGTCCCATGGCTCAGGCACAAGAATCGGATCCTTGGGCGCCGGTCGATCCTACTGGGAGTCTTGCGAAGGCGCCTGCGCGCGCGCCCGGCTGACCCCTCCACCCCCTTCCCA
>JBFIJP010000497.1:0-2639 GCA_041600695.1 Thermoplasmatota archaeon
GCCCCGCGTCGCAACGCTTTAGCGCCGGATGGGTCTGGTTGACCAATGGCAAACCGCCGAGTCCTCGTGGTCGAAGGTGGCGGAATGAAGGCAGCTTTTGCCAACGGATTCCTGTCAGCCCTCGAAGAAGCCGACTACCACCCCTGGCACGCCGTGGTAGGCACCTCTGCAGGCGGGGCGCTTGCCGCCTGGTACAGTGCAGGCCAGGCCCGGTTCGCGGAGGCTACGTGGCGCTATGCTGGCGACCCCCGCTTCCTTAGTTTCCGGCGGGCGCTGCTGCGGCAGGGCCCGTTCATGGATCACGATGCTCTTTTTGACATCGTTTACCGGCAAGAACACCCCATGGATGTGGAGGCGCTGGCGCGCGCCCAGTGGCCGGTCATTGTGACCGTGGCCGACATCCACCGCGGCACCTGCGAGTACCCTGACATTCGTGAGGGGGATGCCATTGAGTGGCTGAAGGCGACGGGGCGGCTGCCGTTTGGCGCCGGCGAGCCAGTGGTCATCAACGGCCGCGCCTACATTGATGGAGGCACCCTGGACCCGATCCCGGTGCGCTATGCCGTTGAGCACCTTGGCGCACGTGAGGTGGTGGTGGTCAAGAACATGCCACCTGGGCCCGTGCGGCCTGATCCCCGCCTGGTGCTGGAATTGGCATCCCGGCGTTACCCCCGCCTGCGCCATGGAATCGTTCACCACCACCGGTACAAGGAGGAGGCGCTGGCGTACGCCGCCCGCCCGCCTGCCGGCGTAAAGGTTCGAATCATCCACCCGGGAGCGCACACGGGACTCAACCGGTTCAGCCGGGACATGGAGCGCATCCACACGACACTTGATCTGGGTCGGGACGCTGGCCGCAGGTTCCTCGCCGACGCTGACGGGGAGGGCGAGATTACTCCCGCCCTGACGGTGCCCGCAGGTTCGGCCAACTGAGCAGTGGCTCTGCGGGTGGCCCCGGGCGGCGATCGGCGGGCCTGCCGGCCTGCCGGCCTGCCGGCCTGCCGGCCTGCCGGCCTGCTGGCGTGCGATCATCCGGCAGCCCTGCCAAGCCACCTCGCGGGGTGGCCCGCCAGGCAGTGTTCGCCTTACCGGGCGTCATCCAGGACCCGTCTTGGCCGCTCGCACCTGGTTCCGGCGCCGCCTGCACGTCACATGCCGGCGCCGGGCCCCCAAGCTCCCAAGCGCCCCACCAAGCTGTCTCAAATCCGACACTCCGCCGAATCTGCGTCGCGCCCGACGGCAAAACGACCCCCAGACGGGCAAGCCTCTAGTACCACTTCGGCCGGCTGGGCGTTGTTCATGGATTCGTCCTGCGGCCCCCCCACGCCCCTGCGCTCCCAGCGCAAGCGCGGCGGCCGGCCCCGGCGCGCCCTAGCCCCGCGTGAGGGATTCCAGAACGTCCGCCGCCTCGGCAAGCTGCCGCTCCTCCACCATCAGCAGCGTGTCCCGGTTGCAACTCACCAGTTCAACCAGATTCACATCCCTGGCGGCCAGTGCCCCCACCACATGAGCCAGGAACCCGGGCACCTCCTGCAGGTCGTCTTGGCTGTGCATGATGATGCCAACGTAGCCGCCCCTCGAGTCCAGTACCTCCCGCCCGAGGGCCTTTCCAAGCTCCGCCGACACCCGCTCGTCGGCCAGCACCGTCAGCGCCTCGCGTCCCTGGAGCAGGTACACCGGATGGTGGGCCAACTGGAAGGCGTCCATCGTGGAGGCCACCCGGGCCAGCAGCCTCCAGTCCGGCCGCACGGCCAGTTGGGCGAAGCCCGTGTGAATCTCCAGGCGGCAGCGCCGAAGCAGCTTCTGGATGCGGGCCGTGGAATCGTTTGCACTGGCGCTGGGTTCGTAGCGCCGGATGGCCATGGCAACCGCTTCCTCCTGTTCAATGCCGGTGTCTGCCTGGACGAGCCGGGCCAGGGCGGACAAGTTGACTATGCCCAGGGCCAGCGCGCTGCGCAGTTGGGGTCGCTCGTCGATGTACTCCCGGACGACCTGGGCCACGGAGGTGCCGTCCTGGAGTCGTTCTCTAACCGTTCGAGCCACAGGGGCGCAGGCCGGTCCTGCGGCTTAGCCCTCACCATCGCCGCCGACCCGGTACCGGGCCAGCCCGGCCTGGTCGCCTGCCAGGATGGCGCGGCACGCATCAGCCGTGTCCTCCCAGCGTCGGCGCAGGGTGGCTGTGTTGTGGGCGCCAAGGTGGGGCAACAGCAGGGCGGTCGGAATGTCGGCGAACAAGGCCAGGTCGGGCGGGTCGGGCTCACCGGGCAGGACATCTGCCGCATAGCCTGCCAGATGCCCAGTTTCCAGAGCGGCGGCCACGGCTTGTTGGTCAACGATGTCACCCCGGGCGGTGTTGACGAGGCAGGCGCCGGGGCGCATCCGGGCGAGGGCCCGGGCGTCCATGAGGCCCCGGGTGTCAGCGCTCAGGGGCACATGCAGGCTGACCACGTGGGCGGCTTCCAGCAAGGCATCCAGACGCGACACCCAGCGGAACCCGGCAGCCGTCAGCTCTGGGTCGTGGATGGGGTCGTATCCGATGACATGGCCCCCGAGGCCGGTGAGTGCTCGGGCAACCCGGGAGCCGATGCGGCCCACGCCGACCAGGCCGATGGTCACTTCGCCAAGGCTGCGGCCGACCA
>JBFIJP010000498.1:0-2634 GCA_041600695.1 Thermoplasmatota archaeon
ACGCCGTTGTGTGGGAGTTAGATCCGAAACAACTCGGCTCCTCCATCGGACTCGGATCGATTCACATTCACGGGTCAAGGCTTCTTTCGAAGCGGTTCCATGAAGGGGGGGTTACCGCTCCGCAACGCTTGCTGCAAGGGGGCAGAGGTCATCCCAGCATCAAGATGAGCGCGAGGCCATATCTCGTCGAGCCGCCGGCGATTCACCCAAGGGTCGTCGCTCAGCAAGGTATGTTCACGCTGTTGGCTGATTTCCGGCTCCCCCTGGATACGGCGATCGTCGACGCGGGCTCCGAAGCTACCCTCCGACGCTTCGTCATTCCGGTGTCCAGCCTTCGCACCTTCCAGATACAACTGCGCCGGCTCGGTTTTTCACAGCGCACCCTGTTTCCAGGCCTCGAAGGCATCGCGGCCGACGCCGCGTGGGAGCACAACCGCGCCAACCTTGTCTAGGAGGTGGCTAGACTGCCCCCGCACAACAACAATACCGCCGCCGACTCCGTGGCCGTGCTGAGCCATCACGAAGCCATAGCCCGCCTCTCCGGGGGCCGCGCAGCGGCCCCGCCACACGGACGCGATTTTGTGCTTGCGCTCGTGCTTTCTGCGCGGCGGCCCCGGCGCCACGCTTGCTGACACACGCACGAGTCACTTGTCGAAGCCATCGCCCCACAGGCGTGGATCCAGGATCAACAAATCCTGGTCCACCTCGACCAAATTCCAATTGCTTGACGACGGGTTTAGCAAGATGTTCGATCCAGGCACGACCGCGCTGGGAACGGCAAGGGCAAGCGCGCCCGAGTCAAGAAACAGGGCCCCGCGGGCGCGGGCATCGGCCGCCGTCGGCAGCGCGGGCAGCTCCGTCACCGCCTCGTCCGGAACAGACGCTCGCAGGAGGCGCCACTCTTGGAGGTCGCTGCTACGCACGCCGCCCGCCATCACTTCCAAAACGGCCAGAGCAGCGTGGTCGCTCGCGTACACCATCGCCCTACCCTCCGGGTTCCACCTACCACCATACTTGCGGGCCCCCTCGCCGGTCCAGGCCGATGTCGCGTAGTTCCGATGAACGCAGCGCCAGACGAACATCAGAAGACGCCATGCGCCAGCCGGCCAATGAGTGCTTCGACTTCCATGGCACCCAGTTCCGTGCCGGCCGCGTCCAGGGGGCGGCGCCCGGCGAGCCGGGGGTTTTTCTCCACGAGCCAAGCCACCGCCCGCGATGGGTCCGGGAACAGCTCCAGCGTGCGGTCGAAGACCCGGGCGATGCGAGCGATGCGTTCGGATTCGTGGTCGGGGAAGGAAGCGGTCGCCAGCCGCTTGCGCCCCGTGCTGGCCGCGATGTGGGCGGCCTGGAAGAGTTGCTCCTGGGTGAGCCCGGTGAACTTGAGGAACTGGCGGACCTTGGCGCTGGACAGCCCGTCGTGGATTTTCTCAGCCAGTTCAAGCCGATCTCGCGCCTTCATGCGCAGGCTCACGATTTCAGCATCGCCCATTGTAGCGCCCATGGGCGCTCATTCGATATGAACCATGTGGGCCGGGTGCTTGGTCGGGGCGTCGTCTGGCCTGCGGGGTGCAGCAAGTACGGCCAGGCCACAACCGTGGAACCGGGAGGTCCCGGAGGTGATGCTTCACGACCGAGCCAAAGCCGGGCCCCGTGCAACAAGAAATCCGCCGCCGACTCCGTGGCCGTGCCAAGCCATCACGAGGCCATAGCCCGCAACGCCCGGGGCCGCGCGGCGGCCCCGCCACGCTGCTTCCGTTTGCTGGGTTCACGTCAGCTCGGCGGCGGCCCCGGCGCCAGTCTTGTTGGGCCAGCGAAGAAGACAGCCGCAAGTCTCTCAGTCGATCAGTTCCAGGTGCGTCGGCAACCCGTCGTAGGCGTAGGCGCGCCAGTCGTCGGGTCCGTACGGATACCCCAGAATCAGGTGGATCTCGCCGTGCTTCTCAAATAGCTCCAGGTCGACGTCCGAAGGGTACGGGTGGGGCGTCGGGTGGCTGTGCAGGCTGCCGTTGATGCTGGAATCGACCGGCTGCATCCACATCTGGAAGATCGCGTGCTCCTCGCCCTGGACCGTGCCCGGCAGCAGGATCAGCTCGGTGACTGTATCCTTCTCCACGCGCAGCATGCCGCCGAATTCCAGGGGGTGGCCCGCTTTGGCCGCCTCGCGGGCCAGGTCCAGGCAGCTCCGCTTGAGGTATTTGATGCGCGGATGCTCGTACGTCTCCCGGCTCCACTTGTCCCAGTGGTCCCAGGCCTCCTGCTCGGGGAGGTTGTTGAACCAGTGGTCGTACTCGTCGTCCGTCCATTGATCCTGCGGAAGGTCACGGTAATTGGCGCGGATTTCCCGCCAACGCCCGCCCCCGCCAAACATTCGACGCAGCCAGCCCATGCTACCTCGTGAGCTTGTTGCGCACGCGCTCGTAAAAACCATGCCCCAGTCGCACGAACCGGGCCTTGCGGTTGCTGGGGTGGATAACCACCACATCACCGGGCTCCACATCGTACCCGTGCTGGCCATCGACGACCACCTTGGCCTGTTTCTCCTGGGCCAGGCTGTCGCGCTCCAGCAGGGTCAACTCGATCACCGAGTCCTCAGGGATCACCCAGGGCCGCGCGGCGAGCCGGAAGGGCGCGATG
>JBFIJP010000499.1:0-2630 GCA_041600695.1 Thermoplasmatota archaeon
GATTTGGCCGGGGCCCTCGACTGCACGTTCCAGTATGCCATCGCGGCGGGCATCGAAGCTTTGCGCGACGCCGGCATTCCGCTACAGCGTACCTACCGCGCCACCAGCACCGGTGGCCACCTGCCCAGCGAGTGGAAGCTGCCCGAGAGCCTGCGCGACGAAACGGGAATCGTGTTTGCCAGCGCCTTCCCGGGTTATGACAATCTGGTCGGCGAAATCAGCCGCCATCTGGCCGACAAGTACGCCGGCCGCAGCTTGGACGAATTGCAGAGCCTGTACGCGGAATTGCTCGATATCGTGGCCGACCCGGACGCCCGCGGTCGTCTCCAACAGGCCTTCGACCGGGAATTTGAGCGCCTCCAGGATGTCCTGCCCGGCCACGGCGCCGCCCGTTACGAGTTCAATCGGAAGTTCCTGTTCAGTGTCCTGTCCATGGGGCACAGCCAGTTGGCCCAGTTCATCGGTGCCCGCGGCCCCAACACCCAGGTCAACGCGGCGTGCGCCAGCACCACCCAGGCCATTGCCATCGCCGAGGACTGGATTCGCACCGGCCGCTGCCGCCGTGTTCTGGTGGTCGGCGCCGACGATGTCACCAGCGACAACCTGTTCGAATGGATTGGGGCTGGCTTCCTGGCTTCGGGCGCGGCGACCACCAAGGCCCGCGTGGAGGATGCTGCCCTTCCGTTCGACCGCCGCCGCCACGGCATGATCGTGGGCATGGGCGCCGTGGGCCTGGTCGTTGAAGCGGAGCCGGAAGTGACCGCCCGTGGCATGCGCCCCATCGCCCGACTGCTGAGCACCATGGTGGCCAACTCGGCCTTCCACGGCAGCCGCCTGGATGTGGATCACATCGCCCAGTGCATGGACCGGCTGGTCCAGCGCGGCCTGGCCGCACGGGCGGGGCATGGAGGACGCGGCGGACCCGGCGGGTCCGATGGGTCCGCGTTGACGGCCGCTGACATTGCCGCCGAAACGGTGTTCGTTTCCCACGAGACCTACACGCCGGCCCGCGGCGGCTCGGCTTCCGCAGAGATTCACGCCCTGCGTCGCGCCTTTGGGCCTTCCGCCAATCAAGTGGTGATCGCCAACACCAAGGGCTTCACGGGCCACCCCCAGGGCGCCGGCGTTGAGGACGCCATCGCCTTGAAGTGCCTCCAGAGGGGCCAGGTGCCACCGATTGCCAACTTCCGCGACCCGGACCCGGAACTCGGTGATCTGAACCTGTCCAAGGGCGGCGAGTATCCTGTTCGCTACGCCCTGCGGCTGGCGGCCGGCTTCGGCAGCCAAGTCGCCATGACCCTTTTTGAACTGGTCGCCCGCGAAGACGAGCGCATCGCCAACCAGTCCGGGTACGACGCCTGGCTGGCGCAGGTCAGCGGACTTGCTACAGCCACGCTGGAGGTCGCCAACCGGACACTACGCATCGTTGACCAGGGCCCGCCCGCACGGACCGCTCCGGCAACGGTTGGGCAGCCGGTTGCTGCACCCATTCCCGTTTCCGCACCAGTGGTCCCCGGCGCACCTGCCCCCGCGCCTGCCCCCATCCCTGTTCCCGCGAGCCCGCCTGCTCCCGCGCCGGGCCAGGCGGGAGGCGGCCCGGATGTCCTTGCCAGGCTCCTCGATCTCGTGGCCCAGAAGACCGGCTACCCGCTGGACATGCTCGATCCCGACTTGGACATGGAAGCGGACCTGGGCATTGACACCGTCAAGCAGGCGGAGATCTTCGGCGAGATTCGCTCCGCGTACGACCTGCCACAGGAGGAGGGCATGCTGATCAAGGACTACCCGACCCTCCAGGCCGTTGCGGGGTATGTGTCGGCGCGCTTGTCGCCCGGTCAGCCCGTGACACCGGTTTCCGCGACACAGGCTCCGACGCCGGTGGCCGAACCGGCAGCAGCCCCGCTAGCGCGTGCCGCAGTCCCGACCACCTCAACCGCGGCGCCCGCTGGCTCCAACGGAGCCGGCCCGGATGTCCTTGCCAGGCTGCTCGATCTGGTCGCACAGAAGACCGGCTACCCGGTGGACATGCTGGACCCCGGGTTGGATATGGAGGCCGACCTCGGCATTGATACGGTCAAGCAGGCGGAGATCTTCGGGGAAATCCGCTCCGCCTACGCCTTGCCGCAGGAGGAGGGCATGCTCATCAAGGACTACCCGACGCTACACGCGGTGGCAGGATACGTGTCCAGTCGGCTGGCGCCCAGCCAGGCATCCCCCGAGCTGACCGCAAGGACGCCCGCAGCGGCGACGGAGTCCCCGGCCGAGCCGGCTGGCACAGACATCTTGCAGCGTGTCACCCAGTTGGTGGCCGACAAGACCGGTTACCCGGTGGACATGCTGGAGGCCGATCTGGACCTGGAGGCGGACCTGGGCATTGACACCGTCAAGCAGGCAGAACTCATTGGCGAGGTGCGCCAGGCGTACGGAATCCCGCCGGTCGAGGGTTTGCAACTCAAGGACGTGGCAACGCTGCGTGCTGTTGCGGACTTCGTCCTTCGTCATGCGGCCCCGGCGGCACCGGTTGAACCGGCGTCCTCTACAGCCACCGTGACGCAAGACGCGACGAAGCCGCCGCCCACGACGGTCGCACCGGCGGGTGCGGTAACCCGGCGGGTCCCTGCCCTGCGCCC
>JBFIJP010000500.1:0-2615 GCA_041600695.1 Thermoplasmatota archaeon
GGCGGCTCACGCCTCCTTGCACCCAGGTGGCGGTCCAATCGCGGCCCCTGCGCCGGAGGATGGCTTCGCCGGCTCTTGTCCTGGGAAGCACGCGAGCACGCATCGGCTTGGGCGCAATCCGATCCCGGTTCCGCCGCCGGTCGCTACCTTGACCGGCGGCCCGGCGTCGCGGCTACTTGGTGATGATCCGTTCATACAGGAGATTGGCGTCGCCATCAAATGCGCGACCGGTCAGGGTTGCGCCGTCGATCTCAATCCAGAAGAAGCCCAGCACTTCGCCACGAGAGAAATACGCGTCACTTGCTTCGGACAGAAAGTAGGGCCCGGGCTGGCCGTGATTCTCCAGTGCCCGCTCCTTCGAGCCCGCGCCGCTGACAATGAACTCCGTGGAACCACAGGAATCGACTGGCAGGAGCCACTCCAGGTCGTGGTCGTGGCCGGCGAGGATCAGGTCAACCTTGCCGCAGATGTGCCGTTCGTAGAATTCCTTGACATAGACGCCCGCCACGGGGGTGCCTGGGGCTCCTTCGTAGGAGCCGGCGTTGCCGTGGCGGCCATTGGAGCGGTAGGGGTGGTGGCCGAAGCTCAGCTTCCAGGTGGCCTCCGAATCGCCGAGTTCCTCCTCAATCCAGGCTTCCTGGGCGAGGATTTCGGAATCCAGATTGGGCGGGAAAGGCTGGCCGAAATACATCAGGGTGTTCGTGTCGAGGGCGAAAAACTGGGCCGGGCCGGCGTCGAACGTGTAGTATCGGGCCGGCATGTTCCAGTTGTCCGAGAGGCGGTCGGTGCGGTGGGCGTAGGCGACCTGGTGGTTTCCCGACTCGTACCAGTGGCCGGCGCCGACGGAGCTGGCTTCCTCTGCAAGGGGTCCGGTGGCGTGGCCGGCCTCCGATTGCAGTACCGGGTCGTAACTGACGTCGTGGTTGCCGAGGCTCATGTACCACGGCAGGCCAAGCCCCGCGTACACGTTTTCGTACTTGGTTTCAAACTGGGGGTCGTACGGGTCGGACACGCCGACCTCGTAGATGTTGTCCCCCAGGCTGATGACAAAATCACACCCGTGGCGGGCACAAACCGTCTGCATGGCAGCGGCCACTTTCGCCTGGTCCGCGTTGCCGGCTCCTTGGTCGCCAATGGCGATGAAACGCACCGGTTCAGTCGATGCCAGAGCGGGCGCCGCCGGCAGCGCAGGGGCAACCATGAGTGCAAGCAGGACGAGAGCCAGGCCGGCCTGGCCACCACCATCCACCATGGAATCAAGAGCGCTCTTGGGACTATAGCGGCTTGGGTGGCCGACGGCTGGCCGGTTATCCGGCGGGAGGTGCTGGCATGTAGCCGCCTAGAGGCGGCCGAAGATGCGCATGCCGTCCAGGCGGTCGATCCAGCCAGGGCAGGCCGCGGCGCCGGGGTCGCCTCCGCGCAGCAAGGTCCAGAGGTGGGCGTAGCTGCGCATTTCGCATCCCGGCGTCCGCAGGATGGCGGCCAGCAGATGGGCCGGCGCCAGCAGCAGGCTGAAGGTCAGAGTCCAGAGCCACACGTAGGTGCCGTACGCCGGACCAAACGGATCCCCGGCAGCGGCGCCAGCGGTCACTGCCACGCCAGCGCCTACCAGGAGGGCCAGCGTGGGGCGCCAGCCCCACGACTTTTGCAGCAATTCATTGACGACCCAACTGCTGAAGAGGGCGAGCGGGACTACGTGTGCGAGCGAACCCCAGGGGTCGCTGTAGCCGTCCCAGAATTCCTTGGCTCCGACGATGGCGCTGTACCCCATGTAGGCCACCACGGCCCCGATGGTGAGCCGGATGGCGATGCCGATCAGGCCGGGTCGAGGCAGGGGTTCGGCGGTGCGCACGGGCCGCCATGGGGGCGCGGGTATTTGGCCAACTACCAAGCTTGACGGCGCAAAGCGGGGCTTGGCCGCCGACGGCGCCACCGGGGTCCGGTTGCGGCCAAGTTCGCCGGCAACCCAAGCCTTGAGGGGCTGCCGCCGGATCGGTGTCCGTGTCGACCCACACCGTCATCCTGGGCGCCGGCTTTGGCGGGCTGGCCGCCGCCAGCCAGTTGGCCCGGCTGCTGCCCCCGGGGCATGAGATCACCCTCATCGACCGCAAGGATCGCTTCCTCATTGGCGCGATGAAGTTGTGGATTCTCGACGGCCGGCGCAAACTGGGCGAGGGCGCCGCCGATATCCGGCGCATCGAGCGGCTCGGCGTCACCTTTCGGCGGGGGACGGTGGGAGCCATCGACACCGAGCGCCAGACCGCCACGGTGGACGGGGAGGCGATCCGGTGGGACCACCTCATTGTGGCCCTCGGCGCGGAGCTGACGCTCGACCCGATTCCGGGGCTTGCCGGCGCGGCTCATAACCTCTACTCGGAGCGGGGCGTCGCCAACTTGCATCGTGACTTGCAAGCCCTCAACGGCGGACGCGTCTTGTTCGTCGTTGCGCGACCCCCTTTCAAGTGCCCTCCCGCCCCCTACGAGGCGGCGATCCTGGCCAAGCGGTTCCTGGACGGCCGGGGAATCGATGCCCAGGTGACCATCGCCAGCCCGGAGCCCCAGCCCCTGCCGGTTGCCGGTCCGGTGTGCGGCGATGTGGTGCGCGGCTGGGTGGA
>JBFIJP010000501.1:0-2611 GCA_041600695.1 Thermoplasmatota archaeon
ACCGACCGGATGGCCCGTGAGTTGATGTACGAGGGCATCTGGCCAGCGGCCGCGGCAGCCGGGTACTCCGCCAACGAGTACGGCGAGCAGACGCTGGCGGGCATCCCGATCCAGCAGTTGGCCGGCGGCCCGGACCCGGGCATCCTGCGCAACAACTTCGGGCTCCACAACATCGCCGGCCTCCTGGTCGAGACCCGCATCGACGAGCACCCGAACCCCTTCCACGACGCCGAGAGGCGCACCGACATCCACCGCGTGGTGATGGACGCCACCCTGGAGTACGCCAGTGCCAAGGCGGACGCGTTCATCGCCGCCAAGCGGGCCAGCGAGGCGGCCAACGTGGAGGATCCATTGGATCAGTACATGGAGGGTGAGGCCCGCCAGAGGGTGCCCGACTTGTACGGTGTCTCCGGCTTCGAAGGCCTGGACGAGATCGTGGACTTGCAGGGCCTAGAAGCCAGCGGCGACGCGCAACACCTGTACCCTTCAGCGCAGGCGCGCGGCGGCCTCGTTTCTGCCACGTTCAATCCAGGCAGCAGCCGCGCCGTCTCCGGGGTCGTCATGGTGGATGTCGACGAGTCGAGTCTCGCCACGACGACGCAATATTTCGTGCCCGGCATGGGCTTCGTGGCCGTCGCTGCCGCGGTGGTCGTGGCAGCCCTGGCCAGGCGGCGCTAGGCAATCCGCAACGAAACGGCCACCCCGTCCCTCAGGGGCAGGATGGTGGTCAGGTACCGTTCGTCGTCCAAGGCCAGCCGTGTGTACTCCACAACGCCTGCCGTCGCGTCGTCGCCTGGTTGGGGATCGGCCACTTTGCCGCTCCAGAGCGTGTTGTCCGTAATGATGAGGCCCCCCACGCGCACACGTTCTGCTGCCAGGCGCCATGCGTCGGGGTATCCTTCCTTGTCGATGTCGATGAAGATCACATCCCATGGGCCGCCGTCGAGCAGGTTGCGCGCGTCGCCGACGCGGAAGCGCACCCGTTCGGCCATGCCGGCGCGGGCCAGCCACTGGCGGGCCTCCTTGCTCAGGTCCGGGCTGCCGTCCGTGTGAACCACCCGCCCCTCGGGGCCCACAGCGCGGGCGAACCACACCGTCGAGTAGCCGAAGCCGCTGCCCATCTCGAACACCTGCTTGGCCCCGATGGAGCGCGCCAGTTGTTCGCACAGGCGGCCGACGAGGGGGCCGATGATGGGGAAGCCCCGCTTGGTGCCCTCCCGTTGCATGGCCAGTAGAACCGCGTCGGGGGCGGGGAAAGTCTGGTGCAGGTAGGCCTCCACGGCGGCGTCGGTGATGGGCTTCACCGTTGCTACAGGGCGTCGGGGCTGAAAGGTTGGCCTGACAGTGGCTGCCACAGGCGGGCGGCTTCAGCCGTGGCGTCCCGCCGGGCGGCCGCTGCCATGGGACCCTTTTGGGAAACCCAGGTGGTTACCAAGGCGCCGGGCGTCACGTCGAAGACAGGGTTGCTGCACCTTTCGGGGTGTTCGGGCCACACCGCCTCGGGGGCACCCGCCTCCAGGATCGCCCCCGCTGCGTCCCGCCATGGATGCAGCTTCCCCGTGTCGGCCGCGGCGACAACCGGCACCCCCACTCCCTGGGCGCACAGCGCCGCTGTGTGGGTACCGATGCGGTTGACGATGGAGCCATCGCCATGCACGGTGTCGGCTCCGACCAGCAGGAGCTCCGCCCGGCTCAGGTGGCCTGCCATCTGCGCTTCCGTGGCCAACTGGACGACCACGCCGGCGGAGGCCAGCCTTTCGACCATTCGGCGACCCTCCAGGTCCGGTCGGCACTCCAGGACGGTCACCCCCTCGGCTTCGCCACTGGCCAGGATGTCGTGGATGGTTGACGACCAACTGAGGGTGACGACCCGCCCATGGCGTGCAACGATGGTGCGGGCGTGGCCAATCAGTTCCTCGCGCTCTTGCAGCAACTCCTGCTCAAGGATGGCGGTGAGCTGCCACACCTGGTCGGCCGACCGGCCCTCCCATTTAGCCCGGTGGCCTGCCAACTGGTCGAGGAGTCGGGCGGCGCCCCCGGCAATACCGGCCATGGCGGGTCGGCATGCTGCGATGCGCCCAGCCGCGGCGAGGGTGGCGGGCCACGCATCCGGGTCCGTGGCGTGGGCCGCCTGTTCGGCCAGCAGGTGGCGTGCCCGGCGGGCGATCTCGTCGGCGCCCGACTCCCGGTCTGCCGCCAGAGTGGCAAGCGCTGCCTCGAATTTGGCGTCCGGCGGGTTCACCGCGAGCCCCCGAGGGCCGCTTGGAGGCGTCGGCGCATTTCCCTGGTGTGGGTGCCATCCCAGTAGATGCGTTTGCAGGCCGGGCAAGCCTGCGTCCGGGCCGGCGCCGCGTCCGGGTGCCCGGGGGGAACCTCGGCTGTGCCGGCATCAAGCAGCGCCAAGTTGCAGTCGGGGCAACGGGTGAAGCGGTGGCTGGTCCAGTCCAGCGCTAGGGCCTGAACCACTTCGGCCAATTGCTCGAGGGGATCGGATGATTCTACACGCAGCACGCTGGCGGGCTGCTGGGGCATGCCGCGGTCCCGCGTCAGGAGAATGCGCCCGCTGGCGTGGGCGCGCTCGGCCAGCAGCCGGTCGGAGGCATCGCCCGGG
>JBFIJP010000502.1:0-2564 GCA_041600695.1 Thermoplasmatota archaeon
CCAGGGCAGCGGCGACCACGCCCAGGTGGCGGTCCCGGGCAGCATCGCGCCAAGCCGGGGGGAGATCCAGGAGGCGGGCGCCCAAGGCCTCGCCGCGGGGCCCGGGGAGCTTCTGCGCCGACCGGACAAGGGCGTCGCGGGCTGCGTCAACGGCCCGGTGGCCGTCCAGTGCGAGGATGGCGTTGATGGCGGACCGGTGCAGGAGTCCAAGGACTAGGTAGTATAGGATGAGCAGCCCAAGCAGACTGCCGGCATCGTAGATGGGTTTCTCGGCCAGGTACAGGATTGCCTGATTCGGTTGCTCGTACCCGGCGGATGAGAAGGGCCAGAAAACCTCCGTGTAACCGGACAGGCTGGGTGCAAACAGGTCGTACCAGAGCTCGGACACGATGGCGCCGGGCAAAAGGTGGAGCGCCGGCTGCACCCAAGTGCCTGGTACGCGGGGGTGGAGGTGCACCAGGGTCACTGCCAGGGCGGGCAGGACGATGAGCGCCCAGATGTTGTGGAACGTTTGGCGATGGGTGCCGATCCAGATGTCTAGGTCCGGTGCCAGGGAAGCAAAACCAATGATGGCAAACAGGGCGACCGGGTGCCACCAGAGGCGGAAAGCGCCATCGCGGTGCCCGATGACCCAAGCGAACAGCCCGTAGAGCAGGCCTGCCGTGGCATGCGTGATGAGCGCGCTCAACGGCCGGCCTCCGGGACCATGGCGTTGCGACCCCGCAGGTAGCCCAAAAGGTTGCCATCCGGACCAGGCCGCCGCTTGCCGCTCAATCGGCGTGTTCAATCAGGATGTTGAGCGACCCGTCAGGGCGCACGCCGATGGAAAGGCCCAGCGATGGGCCGCCCCACAAGGACCCCTTCACCTGGAACTGTTCTTCGACGGTCGGCGTTCCCTCCCGCGAGGCCGCCAACGTGTAGGTGCCGCTGACCAATTCGATCTCTTCACTGGCAAACCCGTGCGGCTCAACCTCAAAGGCGCCGGACTCTACCCCGCGCCCCTCCAACGTCACCAGGTAGGTCACCCTCGTCGTGGAATCCATGGCGTTTTCGACCAGAACCGTCAACGGCCCGGGTGCACCCACGCACCCGGGGAGCGCCAGGGCTGCACAGACCAGCGCCACGGCCAGAGCCCGACGAGGCCGCCCGTCAGGCATACCGTTTCTGGACGAAAGCGGGATTTTCATGGAAACCATTGTTGGAAATCCGCTGGCGGTAAAAAGCGCTGCGCTGCCGCTGCACAGGGGTTACGGAGTTGGGTCTCGGGCCAAACGCACGCCGGCGAAGATTTGCCGCCGGATGGGAAGGTCCCAGTTCCGGAAGGTGCCGTTGGCGCAACTGGCGCGCGTGGCCCACGATCCGCCCCGCAGGACCCGGTAGTCGTCTCCAAAGAAGACTTCCGAGTACTCGGGGTAGGGGAAGGTCTGGTAGCCGGGGTATGCCTGGAACGTGCTGCTGGTCCACTCCCAGACGTCGCCGATCAGGTGCTCGGCCCTGCACGGCGCCGCACCCTGGGGGCAGGCGCCGACGCGGCTGGGGCCCCAGCCCAGGTGGTCGACGTTCGCGCGTGCCGTGTCCGCCGGCTCGTCGCCCCACGGATTGCGGCCGATGACGCCGCCGGTCGCCGGGTTCCAGCGGGCCGCCTTCTCCCACTCCTGCTCCGTGGGCAGCCGGCAGCCCCGCCAGTGGGCGTAGGCGTCCGCCTCGTGGGCGGTTACATGGACCAGGATTTCGTCGGCAACGTCGGAAATCGGCTGGTTCCCGGACGGCAGGCGGCGGTGCCATATGCCGTTCTCGTGGAACCAGTTCATGGGCGCGTGGTGGGGTTCTTCCGCGAGCCACCCGCGGCCCTCCGGCGACCAGTGCGTGTCCTCTTCGTAGCCGCCGGCTTCGACGAACTCAAGGTATTCGCCGCAGGTGACGGGGTAGCGCGCCATGTCGAAGGCGCCCACATCGACGCGGTGGGCAGGCGCTTCGTTGTCGTACACGCCGGGGCCATGGGGAATGCCCATCTCGAAGGGTCCCGCCGGCACGTGGACCCAGCCCGCGGCGGGCCGGCCGGGCCGCGGCGGGGGCAGGGGTCGTGCACGAGCAGGTCGGTACCGATCCGGTCCCAGGGCGTTAATGGTCTGGAGGAGTGTTTCCTGGTGCTGGTGTTCGTGCAGGACGAGCATCCAGTACACGAAGCCGTGGCGGGTAAGCCGGGGCGCCCCGGCCCCCGTGTCGATCGTGGGAAGGATGGTCAGGCTCTGCTGTCGCACCTCATCCATGTAGGCCCGGGCGCCTGCCCGGTCCAGCAGCTTCAGTTTGGGTCGCTCGGCGCGGGGATGGAGGATGGCGTTGTACGTGTCGTTGTAGCCGGGGTGAAGTTCCCCCTGATGGCCTAGCTCCTGCACCAGCCAGAGTTCCTCGAAGTTGCCGATGTGCCCAAGGTCCCAGACCGGCGGGCTCAGGATGGGCAGGGCCGGCCGCCGGAGATCCTCCTCCGGGATGGCATCGACCAGGAGCCAGGTTCGTTCGCGCGCCTCGGCCAGGGCGGCGGCGATGCGGGCCTTGTCGCCGGG
>JBFIJP010000503.1:0-2537 GCA_041600695.1 Thermoplasmatota archaeon
CTTCGTGACCGTGTCAATCGAGATGCGCATTGCCTCGGCAATCTCGGTGTTTCGCTCGCCGTCAGCGCACCGGAGAACAATGTCGGCACGTTGGGCCAAACGTGCCGCAATCGTCCCACTTCGACGCCAGGATTGCAGTTCTTCGCGCTGCCGAGGCGCGAGTATGATCTCTGCCGGATTCCGCACGAAACCCCATCAAGCCACCCAATAAGGCCTTGCCCATTCGTGGCTGAATAAAGACCACACTACACTAGCACCACCCACGACAATCCGGAAGGCAGGATCTGGGAACGCAGCACGCCCACGCCAAACAGAACGACGCCCACGCCGTAGAAAATCGCCGCAGCAATCAGCGTCGGAAGGAACCACGTCTGAAGCTCCTCTTGCGTGGCGGCCGAGTCGCCGCCTGCCTCCGCGACAGCGAGCATCGCAATCTCCATCGCAGGCAACATGACAAAAAGGCAGGACCCCAAGACCAGGGGCGCGATGGCGCGCTCCGTCCACGGCTCTGGCCCACTCGTCGTACGAATGAACGTCCGTACCGCCAGGAGGCCCAGCAGCAGAACGGCCGCGCCGACGGCAACCAGATAATGCGCCCCCAGCCACGTCATCGTGTCCTCCTCCAAGTGACGCGCCACATCCGCACTGTCTGTGAGATCCGGAATGAACGGATGCCAAACCAGCCCCGCCAGCAAGAGCAAGGGGCCGGCGGCGACTGTTATTGCACCCAGCGCGTTGGCCGCGGACGGACTGGCCATGGCTCGCCTGAAACGCATCTCACGGGAGGGGTTTGGGGTTGGGGCTGGTGTTCATTGGGGCGACCGCACGGCTGGCCGAAGCCTTGGCTTCTGCTTCGCCGCGCGCTGGAGGTCGCGAAGAGATACAGCATCTTGGTGATGCCCATTGGCCGTTGCCGGGGATGACGCAAAACGACCGGCAATGCCCCCGCCCGGCGGAACCGTCGGGGCACCAGGCTTCCCGTGCCGGCCAGCCAGAACGCGACCTACTTAAACGATGCACTCAACATCGTGGAGTGTGGACCCGGAGCGTCTGGCCCGTATCCAGGACAAGCTCCTGCACGCTGAGGACCGCCTCGGCCATTTCCAGCAGTGGAGTGCCGACGCGCGAAACCACCTCAAGGACCGGCTGGCGTCGTTCAAGGCGATCCAGGAAGCAGCCGAGGCCATGGCGGACGCGGCTGCCATGGTTCTCAAGGAACGCGGCGTGCCGCCCCACGATGACTACACCAATTTCGAAGCCCTGCGTGACTTGGGTGCCGTGACCGCCGGAATGGCAGCCGATTTGGCGGAGCTCAACGGCCTTCGCAACGCCATCGTCCATGAGTATGATGGCTTGAGCGATGAGCGTGCCCTGACTGCGGGCGAGCGCCTGGCGCCAGCCGCGCAGGGCATCATTGAGGGGGTGCGGGCATGGCTCTCGAAGAACGCCTGAAGCAAGTCTTCGCAAGCGTTGATGCCGAAGCAGTTCTCCTCTGGGGCAGCCACGCGCAAGGCGAAGCCACGCCGCGCAGCGACGTGGACGTGTGCCTCGTCGCGGGACCCAGCCGGCACCCAGCAGATGTGCTGGCCTCGGCCTGGCGCTCCATGCGGCCAGGCGACCTCCAAGTTGACGTGAAGGTGTTCGAGGACCTGCCAGTCTACCTGCAAGGTGAGGTGCTGCGCGCCCACACGCTGCTGCGCTGCCACGATGAAGCGGCCCTTTACCTCTACTTGCGGCCAGCATGGAAACGCTGGAACGACCAACGACACCGACAGGTGTTGACCGAGGACGAAGCGCGACGGCTTCTTTCCAGGTAGTTGCAGCGAGCAACATCGGGGGCTCCCTGCCAAGGAGCCCGGCCTGGGCGGCTTTTCCGGGAAACGTGACCTGCCGAGGTCGGTCTCGGCGCGAGGCGAACAGGCCATGGCCGGTTCGAATGCTGCCAACCCCGAGCAATCACCGTGGTCCCACGCGTGCCGCGGGGGCCTTAGTGAGCAACAAGCACTGGGTCCCCGACGAGTCGATCATTCAAGCGCTGCGCCGGGAAATCGTCCTGCGCAGCCGCCTGGAAGGCGAATGGCTTCCTGCCGGAGAATTCAGGCCTGGCGCCATCCGGGCGGCCGTCCACCGTGCTCGTCATGGACCGTTTGCCGGATCCGGTGACTTGGCCGAGGCCTGGGCCGACGGAAACAAACGGACCGGCCTGGAGGTACTCACCACCTGCCTGAAGGAAAACCACTTCGCGCTGGCGGCAGGCGATGAGGAGCGCCTCGAATTCATGATCCACGTTGCCGACGGCACCCATGACATTGACGACATCGCGGCCTGGATCCGCCGGCACACCACACGCACCAAGCCTTAACCAAAGAGAAAACAGAATGCCATTCGTGAACAAAACCGACCCGGAAAAGGGACCCGTCTACGCGGAGGGGCTTAGCCCGGAGTTCCGGGCACTACCCAAATCCATTCGGGACGCCTTCAACAAATCCTGGGAAGAAAACCGCGAAGTGCGGAAGCGCTTGGCGAAGTTGTAGGTA
>JBFIJP010000504.1:0-2517 GCA_041600695.1 Thermoplasmatota archaeon
GAGTACGAGTTGGTCGACCTTTACAGCAGCAATGGCACGGCCGTGGACGGACAGCCTCTGGGGCGCGGCCATGGAACCCGCGTGCGCGACGGCAGCATCGTGCGCCTGGGTAAGACGCTCCTGGTGTTTCGAACCATGGTCAACTGAAGGCGCGCGGGCCCATCCGAGGTCTCGCTCGGGCGCGGGGGCCGGGTTGCGCCCAACCGGCACTTTTTGGCGCCGACGGGTGTGCGGCGGCCGTGGAGTACGCCGATCTGGCCGCTTTCTTCGACCGCCTTGAGGGCACGACCAAGCGACTGGAGATGACCGCCATCCTGGTGGAGATGCTTGGCGAACTGGCCGTTGATGAAATGGCGCCCGCCGTTCGACTGTTGCAGGGGAAGGTGGCACCCGACTGGGAGGGCATCGAACTGGGGCTGGCCGAAAAACTGGTTCTGCAGGTGCTCGCACGCGCAGCGGGCCTGAACGTCAAGGCGGACGGCATCCAGAAGGCGACCGCGGTCTATCACGACACGGGCGACCTGGGTTTGGCCGCCGAGCGGTTGATCCAGCGCAAGGGGGGCGCTGCCCAGGTCGGACTCATGGCCTTTGGCGAGCCCGATGAGTCGCCGGGCCTCCGCGTGGGCGAAGTGTTCGATCGGCTGCTGGCCATCGCACAGGTGCAGGGGAGCGGAAGCCAGGACACCAAGCAGAAGCTCCTGTTCAAGCTCCTGTCGGACGCAGGGCCCCGCGAGGCCAAGTACATCGTTCGCACCGTCGCCGGCCGATCGCGCCTGGGCGTGGCGGACATGACCTTCCTCGACGCGCTGGCGGCCTGGCACCGGGGTGAGGGCGTCAAATCCGTCACGGAAATGGAACCGGAAGAGCGGGCGGCCCACGAGGACATCCGGCGCCGCCTGGAGCGTGCTTACGACTACCGCAGCGACCTAGCTCTCGTGGCCCATACTCTGGCCCGTGACGGACTGGACGCCGTGGATGCCCTTGGAATTGAGGTCGGGACACCGCTGCGACCCATGGCTGCCGAGCGGCTGAAGACCCTTCCCGAAATCCTGGAGAAGCACTCGGGCCGCTCGGCGCTGGAATACAAGTACGACGGCCTGCGCATCCAGGCGCATGTTCCCGCGGATGCCACGGCGCCGGTGCGTTTGTTCAGCCGCCGCATGGAGGAGTTGACGGGCCAGTTCCCCGACGTATGCGAAAGCCTGCGGGCCGCCGCCCGGGGCATCGACTGCATCGTGGAGGGCGAAGCCCTGGCCCTTGATGCCGACGGCCATATGCTGCCGTTCCAGGAGATCAGCCGGAGGCGGGGACGAAAGACAGGCCTCGGCGAGGATGCCCGCAAGGAGGCATCGGGCGAGCGCGGGCTGGGCCAGGTGAAGGCGGCTGCGACGATGATGGACGAAATCCCTGTGACGATGTTCCTGTTCGACTGCCTGGCCGCCGACGGCGAGGCGACCCTGGCAGAACCCTACGAGGCGCGCCGTGCGCGGCTCTTTGAGCTCTTTGAGGAGGGCGGGCCCGTGCGCGTCAGTACCATGGTGGTCGCCGAGGACGAGGCCGAGATGGAGGCCTTCTTCCGGCAGGCCGTGGAGGATGGCGCCGAGGGCATCATGTGCAAGGACCCGGGAGCACCGTACAAGGCGGGCAACCGGGGCTTTGACTGGATCAAGTTCAAGACCGACTACACCGAGGACCTGGTGGACACCATGGACCTCGTCGTGATCGGCGCCTTCTACGGCCGCGGCCGCCGCGCCGGCTGGTACGGAGCACTCCTGATGGCCGCTTACGACCCGGACCGGGACCGGTTTACCAGCCTCTGCAAGCTGGGCACGGGCTTCGACGACGAGACCCTCAAGGGCCTCAAGGATCGCTTCGCCGATCTCGTGGCCGCCGAGCGGCCCGCCAGCGTGGACAGTGACATGCAACCCGACGTGTGGCTGCGCCCCGGAATCGTCATGGAAGTCCAGGCGGCCGAATTGAGCCTCAGCCCCACCCACCGCACCGCCTGGGGAACCCTCCGCGACGGCGCCGGCCTCGCGGCGCGCTTCCCTCGCTTCAGCGGCCGCTGGCGCGACGACAAAGGGCCGGAGCAGGCCACCACGGTCGAGGAACTGGTGGGCATGTACCGGACGCAGGGAAAACAGAGCTGAGTCCATGCCCGGCGGGGCGCGGGCACGCGCCCCCGCCCGCGGCTTGGCCCCGAAGCACCTAGCGGCGCCGGAACTGGAACCCACTGACAGCAGCCAGCGACCCGGCGGCCAGGAGGATCAGCGCCAGAGGCTGCACGATCCAGACCTCCTCAATGGCCTCCAGGATCAGTGGCGACGGCCGGGTTTCAGCGTTGTAGCCAACGCTGACGGGATCGTTCTCGAAATGGGGATCGCCAGACAGGACGCCCGCGTACTTGACCTCCTGGCCGTCCAGGAACGCCTGCCGGTTGCCCACCGTGCTGACGGCCAAATTGTAGCCCTCGCGGGCGTTGACGTATCCGCTTCCGACGCGCCACACCGGGTCCGC
>JBFIJP010000505.1:0-2505 GCA_041600695.1 Thermoplasmatota archaeon
CCACCGGCCGCCCGGGTTTTTAAAATATGAGGCGAATTGCGATGAAAATGCCGGCCAAGTCTGGTTGGACCACCCGCGAACCGACCCCGCCGCCCCCCGGCCGCAGCCTTCACAAGCGATCTCCGACTCGGGCGCCCAATGGCTGATCCCCTGCTCCTGAACCTGTCCAACAGCCACCTGTTCTGGAAGGGCAAGGAGCCGCAGGAGATCGAGCAGTTTCATCGACCGAGCCTGTTGGCGTTTCCTCGTGACCCCAAGGAGAAAATCACCGCCGCCCGCGCACGGCTGGCGGAGGCCGTCGCGGCTGCCGGGGACGACACGGACGCCTCCGAGCTGGCAAAGGTGCACTCCGTTGGGGACCCGCTGAAGTACAAGTCATTCTGGAACCACGGCGAATCCCGGGACGTGATCCCTGTCGTCGGCAAGCGCAGCTACTGGGTTCCCGAAATCAGCGACGAGCTGTTCTTCGAACACGGCTTCTACACCGCCGAGCATGACATCCCCTACATGGAACGGGCGCTGGCCGATCTGGCAGCAGAGAAGGACTGGTGGCTGCTGGACACTCGCGGGCGGCCCGCCAAACTCGATGTGCTCACCTACGACATCGAGACCACCGCGTACGGCACGGGCGTGAAGGAAATCCCCATCGACATGGTGGGCTACTCCAATTTCGAAGTCAAATTCGAGGCCGCCAAGGACCTGGACACCGAGAGCTTTGACTTCAGGTTCACAGATCTGCCTACCGACTGGGCGGACCGGGAAGTCATCCAGCACACCGCCCACAACCCGGACGAGGAAATCGACCTCCTGGACAACTTCACCCGACACGTCGTCAAGCACGATGTGATTGCGGGCCACAACGTCCTAGGCTTCGATAACAAACAAATCCACGATCGCATCAAGGCCCTGCTCCAACAGGACCAGCGACAGCAGAACCTGAGCCCGGGCACCAGGGACTGGTTCCGGGAGTTCACCAATGTCTACAGTCGCCACGACCGTTCCTTCCACTTCGGCACCAGCCAGGATATTGCGGTCTGGCACCCCATCACGCTCGACACGTTCCACGCCGCCCGCAAGTTCTACTTCTTCCACGACGACTTCAGTCTGAAGGGGCTGGCGCCGTGGCTAGGCATCGAAGTGCCCGACCGCGTCTATCTTGAGCCTGCGGAACAGAAGCTCGACGCAGCCACCCTGCAGTACAACAAGCACGATGTCCAGGAACAGATCGGCATCACGCAGGTGCTCCTGGCCCAGGCGCTGCCGCTCTGCTTTACGGTCAACCTGCCCATGTCCAACCTGCTCACGGGTGGCAACACGAAGATGTGGGACCACATGGCGTTCATCCGCGCCCGGCGGGAGCACCGCATGATGCCCGCCACCTGCCGCGCCCAGGCGATTGCCCGCGGGGTGCAGCGGATGCTTCCCCGCAAGCCGTTTCCCACCCGTGAGGACGTGGCCGAAGCGGCGCTAACAATCCCGCGAGCCGAGGCCACCACCAGCCGGTACAAGGAATTCGTTCGCGTGGTCAAGCAGGGCCCCGAAATGCCTTTCTGGGTGGAACACCCCGGCGTCATCGTCAAACCCGGAGAGGGCCCCGCCCAGCATGGTTATGCCATTCCGGGCGGCATGACGCTCAAGCCCGACTCCGACCTGAAGAGCCACTTCGTACCGTGGTTCCATGTGGTCGCGGCCGACGTAGGCGCCATGTACCCGACCATCCTCAAGGCTCAGAATCTCACCGCCGACACGGTGCGGCCCGCCTACGCCAATGAGAAACCTGACGACTGGCTTTGGCTCTTCGAATTGGACGAAGGATTCACGAAATCCAAGCGCTACCACGTGCGAAAGCCGGACCCTGAGAAGGAGCGCTACGCCAAGGGCCGCGGCTGGATGATTGGCGTCAAACACAGCAGGGACGACGGCATGGTCAACAAGGCCATGACAGGTATTCTCGACACCATCCAGAAGGTCAAGGACGCCCGCGCAAAGGCGAAGGAAAAGGACCTGCCGGCCGACGAGATTCGGGTCCTCGACATGACCTACGCCAGCCTGAAGGCCGCCCGCAATGCTGGCACCCATGGAATTCTCGTCGCAGTCAACGTCTCGTGCAGACAATTCAATGTGTGGGGCGGCGCCAACATCACCACCATTGGGCAACGAATTCTGCATGAGAGCCTGGAGGATTTCGAGGCCGAAGGAATTCGTGTCGTGTACGGCGACACGGATGGCATCTACCTGGCGTGCAGCAAATCAGCCGGGAATCTGCCCCACCTTGCGGCGGCCCTGGACGCCGACGTGGAGCCGGAGGCAGACAAATGGATCACCCTACCCAACGACGCGCTGAAGGCGGTGGCCAAGGCCAACACCAAATTCCGAAAACAACTCGACTACCCCGCCTTTGAATTGGAGGCCGAATTGCATGATTGCATGGTTTTCGTGGTCCACAAGAATTACCTGATTTTCGACGAGCGCTCCGGCGAGGTCCGCATGGAGACGAAGGGCAAC
>JBFIJP010000506.1:0-2498 GCA_041600695.1 Thermoplasmatota archaeon
CAGGCACGCCATGCGCTGGCTGGCCCTGGAGGCGGGCGTCGTCGCCGAGCCAGCAGGCGCCGCGTCCGTCGCGGCAGCACTGGCCGCGCGAGACCTGCCCGGGCCCGTGGCCTGCATCGTCACCGGGCGGAATGTGGATTCAGCCCTGCTGGCAAACGTGATCGATTGGCTTGGAGGAGAATCAGGTCATATGGAAGCAGCGAGGACGACCCGAAAGAGTTCGCCCTCGTAGCGGATCGGGAAGATGTCGGGTTGCGTGAGCTTGGGGCTTCCGTGCTCGTCCTCCCAAGCCGACGTGGGTTGGGCCCCATACTGTGCATTCCTGGCTACATCCAGGCCAGCCCAAGGTTCCTGATGGCGTCGCGGGTTGGGCACCGCAAACGGGGCGAAACGGGATGGCCGTGACTTGGCCGCCCAGAAGGAGCGCCGGAGCAGCAGTCATCAGCAAGGACTGGAGCCCAAAACGGAAACCCCTGCCAAGCGGCTCTAACGCCGGCGAAAAGGTCGCGTGCCTCAACCTGCGGTGGCAAGAATCACCGAAAAAATCTCGCCCTCGTAGCTGATCAGGAATTCATCTGGGTGTCGCCGTTCGGCGGCGCCGTGCTGAGTTCGCCAGCCATCCGAGAGGATGTTCCGGATTTCCTCCCAGCGATCTTGCGTAATTCCCTCTGATGCACGACCAAAATGTTGTCCTTGGGCCTCCCGGAAGAGGGGAGGCAACTCCGCGGCCCGTTGGTCCGCCGGGAGTCGATTCCATTCCAAAACCGGCTCCGCCGTGGGCTCCAGCAATTCCACGAGAATCGAGTAGCTCATCGCGCCATGGTCGTTGGAACTGCATCCAGATAAGGCAGAAGCCAAAAGGACAACGATCCAAAGGAAGGATAGTTCATTTTCTTGCTGCATCGAGGCCACCTTGGTGCGGAGGGGATAGGGGAAGGCGAACAAGCAGCTAGAGGTTTCCGCTGGTGGCCGAGCGAATGCGCTCCTCTGTGTCCGTCGGATCGCCCGCCGTGAACCAGAAATCGCGCGCATCGTGATCCGTACCGGCAGCCATGATATTATACGTGCAGCTCCAGAATCCACATTCCTGGTCCTGGGGGTGGTCTCGCTCACCCCAGTTGTGAGCAATCTCTTGGCCACTCACAAGCGCCAAATCTGTTGTGGTCTCGTCCGGATCGTAGGTATCCCAGTTCGAGTGATCAACGGATTCCACGAGGCTCTGTCGGGTCGCAGCCATGGTACCCGAGACGCTGGGGAAAAACGCCCACCCATTGCAATCCACATTTTTTCCAGTAAACAATTGGTCTGCATCAGCACCACTGGTCCCATGACCATCGCGAAAATCCCTGAGGTGTTGTGTGCAACTGGATGACGTGCTGTAATTTGGCGCGGCTACAATAGCCCACTGATTCAGGTTGATATCTGTCTGGTCCAACCACATGTCGGCCTGCGCTGCAAAGGCATTTGAGATTCGCGTGGCAAAATTTGAGTGGGTGCTTCGGAATGCGAGGTCCGCGTGCGGCTGCACATCTCCCGTCTCGACGACTTGTACTGAGGGGCCATCCGAAATCGCCACGCCACTGGGAACAGGCAGCAGCGGAAGGTCCAGCGGATCGTCGATGACCCAGCGCACCTCGATTGGAGCCAATTCTCCAGGCGCCCGGGGTTCTGCGGCGGCTGGTTTGAAGGTGATGGTGGTGCTTGCAAGGCGCAGGTGGCCATAGAGACCAAGGTCGTCCATGGTAATGAGAGCCTTCGCCGACGGGAAGCCTACGACGGACCCCCTGTATGACCAATAATTGAAGGGTTCCTCGTGCAGGATCTCGCCGTTTTCGTCAACGTGCACGATCTTTTTTTGGCCCAGAGCAATCACGCTGAATTCGGTAAGGCTCAGGGACACGAAGCCTTGGTCACCAAGGGGGACTTCGATAGGCTTGCCGGCATCCACGGCAGAGCGAAGCTGCTCCAGGTCAACGCCCCATTGGGTTGTGCCATGGGCTTGGGTCCGCGGCAAGGGGACTTCGAGACTCCCATGGGCAGAGGGGAGGGCAATCAACAAGGCGCCTAACATGCTGAGCGCCTTCAGGGGTAGTTTCACAGTCGTTGGTCTCCTGGCGCAAGACGCGCCGCACCTACAACACGGGGGGGGTATGAACTTGCTCCAGCGTATCGTCAACGATTAGTGACATCGCCCAACCACCCTGCGATGCGCCCTGAAGCCCCGAGCCCCGGTTCAAAGCATAAGGCCTCGCGGGCCCTGACGCATGGGCTAGCACGGCATCGCCGACGGCCTGGGCGCCCCCATCGCCGACGCCGGAGTCGTGGAGGCCTTGAAGCGACGCCTGGCAGGGCTGCTCGTGGTCGACGACGACCAGATCAGGCACGCCATGCGCTGGCTGGCCCTGGAGGCGGGCGTCGTCGCCGAGCCAGCAGGCGCCGCGTCCGTCGCGGCAGCACTGGCCGCGCGAGACCTGCCCGGGCCCGTGGCCTGCATCGTC
>JBFIJP010000507.1:0-2485 GCA_041600695.1 Thermoplasmatota archaeon
CTGCTCGGCCTGGACAAGGTGGATATTATCCGGTTGGCGAAGGAGTGGGGAAGTTACGAGCTTTCCATCGGGCCGGAACTCTGCGATTTGCTGGGACCGGACAAGCCGGCGACGGTGAGCCAGCCCGACAAGGCGGCCGCGGCCGAGGAACGCGTCGGCCTGCTGGATTTGCCCGTCATCGAATGCGTTGAGCTGGTTTAGAACGGGTTGCGCCACCATCAAGGAGGCAGCGCGCAGGCGCTACCTCCCATGCCACCCGTTCACCGGTCGTGCTGGCCCGCAAGCGGTCCAGCCGTCCAATCGCCGCCGGCCTTTGGCCGTCGACCTCCGTCCCCTAGCCCGCCTTCGCGCCCTTCCTGCCAGCAGGCTCGCGACCCAAATGCCGTAGCGCCAGCTTCGGCGGTGAAAACACTCCCCGCGCTCCTAGGCGTGCAACCAGATGCCCAATTCGGTGCTTTCCACGGCGACAAAACCGAAGCGCTCAAACTGCACCGTTTTGCCCACGTTGGCCAGTGCCGCCGGCTCCACCAGGCCCTCAACCTCACTCAATTCGGGCACGGCGCCCGCCGGGGCGTCGTCGCCCAGCACGCCCGGCACGAGGACCTTGAAGGGTTTGCCCACGCCAGCCGGCAACCATTGGACGATGGGCAGGGCCCGGTCCAAGTCGTGGCCCGTGAAACGGGCGCGTCCATCGGCGATCTCGACGTTTCCAAGGTCCTTCAGCCGCAGCCGGTCGTGGACCTCGTTACCGGGCAGCACCACCCGATCGGTGGCGACCAGTTCACGACGGCCCTTGTCCTCGTGGGGCGGATACAGCAGCGGCCTGGCTGTCTGGCCCGCGAGGCCGTCGACGGGGAGCTCTGCGGGGTCGGGGACAAAGAAGTAGCGCGGGGACAAGGCGTCGATGCGCTTGCCGTTCTCCGCCTCGATGTTTTCCATGGAGACCGCCACGTCCTTCTCCGTGAGCCCCAGGGCTACCCAGAAGGCGCGCAGCCCCTCGGCCGTGAAGCCGCGGCGCCGCAGGGCCCGCAGCGTGGGGAGCCGGGGGTCGTCCCAGCCGGTGTAGGCGCCCGCCTCGATGGCCTTGCGCATGCCGCTGGTGCTGAACTTGCCGAATTCATGCACCGAAACGCGGCCCCAGTAGAGGGTCTGCGGGTATTTCCATCCCATGTGCTGGTACAGGAACGTCTGCTTGCGCGTGGAGTCCATGAGGTCCTTGCCGCGAATCACGTGCGTGACCCCCTGCAAGTGGTCCTCCACGGCGGATTCGAAGTCCAGCAGGGGCCAGCAGCGGTGGTCTGGAATCAGTCCCGCACGTGCGCGGGGGTGCACTGCATCCTTGGCGACGACGCGAAAGGCTGCCCAGTCGCGCAGGGCGGGGTCCTTGTGCTGGATGTCGGTTTTGACTCGCAGAACCGCCTCGCCCTGGCCGTATTCGCCGGCGACCATGCGTTCGAAGCGGGCGAGGTGCTCGTCGGCGGGTTCGTCGCGGTGTGGGCACGGTTGCGCCTGCGCCTTCATCGCCCGGAACGCCTCCGCATCGCAGGTGCACACGTAGGCCCCGCCGACGCGGATGACATCGCGGGCCGCATCGTGGTAGATGGGAATCCGGTCGCTGGCCAGCACGATCCGGCCAGGTGCCAGCCCCGCCATCCATTCGAAGTCCTCCCGGATCATGTCGTAGCCATTCCAACCCCGGGTTTCGTCCCAGAGGGGCGGCTTGACCTGGGGGTCGGTGTCGTCGTAGCGCAGAATCAGCGTGGCATCGTATTCGCGGGCGTACTCCGCCATGACGGCTACGCCGCGCGAGTGACCCAGGCTGAGGGGTCCGTTGGGGTTGGGCGCAAAGCGCAGCACCACGCCGGGCCGGCCAGGGTCGCTCAGGTCGACTCCGGGCAGTTCCTTCAGCCCCGTGCGGCGCTCCTTCTTCTTGACCTCCAGGAGTTCCGGCGCCTCGGCCGCCAAGGCTGCCTGCTGGGCATCTGGTTCCATGGCGTTCACGGCCGCGCCGGCGGCCATCAGAGCTTGCATGACTGCCCCGGGATTGCCACGGAATTCGGGGTGGCCGCCCATCACGCGCCCAATGAGCGCCTTGGGGTTGCACTGGCCGCCGTGCTGGATCGCGTTCTGGAGGCAGAAACGGCGGGCGATCTCGGCAAGCTCGATCTCGGCGCTCACGGCTGCCGCGACCCGGCCTCCATCCTTAAGCGGCGCGGCGCCGCCGCACGCCGCCGCACCGCTGCCGCACCGCTGCCGCACCGCTGCCGCAACGCCGCCTGGCCCGCCGGGGGCGTCGCCGGCCGCGGCACGCTGCCATGCCCGCGGGCTGGACGAGGCCCTACATGCCCCGCCACCAGCAGACCGACACCGAACCCTTCATCCTCCAAGCCCCTGTCGCCGGGCCGTGGACGCACTCCTGCTGGCCGGTGGCTTCGGCACGCGTCTGCGGCCACTGACCTACACACGCCCCAAGCCCCTCGTACCC
>JBFIJP010000508.1:0-2475 GCA_041600695.1 Thermoplasmatota archaeon
CCGCTCCATCAACAGGGACGCGGCCGCCTGACTGATGGCGCATCCGACCCCTTCGAACGTGGCTTCCTCAATGCGGCCAGCGGCGATGCGGAGGTGGACCTTGATCTCGTCGCCGCACAGCGGGTTCAGGGCCTCGCCGTGATGGGTGGCGCCGGGGAGGGGTCCGAAGTGGTGGGGTTCCCGGTAATGCTGGAGGATGCGTTCCGGGTAGAGCTCGCTCATAGGAGACCGAGTTGAAGTTTGGCGGCGTCGCTGAGCCGCTCGTTGGGATTCCACACCGGCGTGAAGACCACCTGCACCGTGGCGGCCCCAACGCCGGGAACCGACTCCAGGGCAATGCGGGCGTCGGCGGCGATGACATCGCCCATGCCACAGCCGGGGGCAGTGAGGGTCAATGCTATTTTCTCGGAGTTGGGTCGGGCTTACTGTCAGCGGGAGCAGCCGGCACCCCCCATGAACGAAACAATGTTGATTCACAACGATTGTTGAAGGCGTGTCAGCGAAGTACCCCAGCTAGCGGCATCTTCTCGAGCGGAAGTTGGATCACTTTGATCGCACCAGTAGGTCCGTCGAGCCGGAAATCAAAGTGATTCGCAAGCACCAGACCGGAAGAAGTCGTCTGCGGTTCCGGGTCAGCGAAGAACGCGTTTAGCTCGTAGCCGTCCTCAAGCCATCTGGGGTCCTGGTCACTCCAAACGACTGGCCGTTCGCGATGCGCATAGCCAGCAAGCCGGAGGATTGGCGGCAAGCCAGTGAGGCGTTCCCCCAAACTGGCGGCCGCTTCCCAGGTAACCTGTCGGCGAGTGATGTTTCCAACGTCCACTGCGGCGGGGCCGCAGGAGGACGCATCGAGGAGCTCGTAGAAGGTGTCATTTGAGTCAAGGGGCAAGCGGCTCGCGTTCCGGACGGTCCGCTCGATCTCGACCCGCTGGCAGGGGCCCGAGCCGTCGGCCAAGTGAATCGTTCGCGAAGCCGACTGGCTATCTCCCCCCAGGATGGGGCCGCCGTTCGAGTTCCCCGTTTCCGTGTATATCGAAGTAAGGGCTATGGCCGCGGGATATTTGGACATGAATGCACGAACGACTTCGCTACGTTCGGCCGCAGCTTGAATCGCCTCTTCGGTGGGAAACGGCAAGGCATCTGGCCGATTATGCTTGTAGAGCGGATCGTCAAAGGTCGCGAAAGCCAGTGATTGGTTCTTGCCCGCTGCGGCCACGGCTGGGGACGGTAATTGTAGCGTGTCCGTGCCAGAAGTGGCCTGCAACAGCGTATAGTCTACATCTCGTCGCTGACTCATGGCCGGCATCCAATCAATTGAACCGCCAAACGAAGCCGGAAACGGCGAAGCCGGGCACAATTTCGCCTCGCCATTGCCAAGCGTAAAAGGCATAGCAGAAATGCCAAGTGGGGGTCCGGCATAGGAAAGATTCTGACAGCCAGCCTCTCCACGAGTCAAGGCGATCCCAATCTGGTCGCGGCCCGTGGCATGTCCGGCGGGAAAGGTCAACTGTTGAGGGAGGCGACCATCACGCCACGCAGGGCCTGCTCCGAGGGCGCCGGGCCACCCCCAGGCGCCGAAATGAACGGCGTGGCGAGTGTCATGGCACGGCCCTCGGTCGTTGTCCGGATGCACGGGGCTGCCGCAAAGGGCAACCTGCTGGACAATTCGGCCGGCGTGATCCAGCGATTCCTCGAACGTGTACGGCGACCACGAGGCATCGGGAGCTTGATATCGGTACTCCAAGAGGATTACAGGAACAAGATTTAGCCATGGGTCGGCGCGCGTCGCGCTCCCTTTGATTTCTACGCTCAGCGTGCTTCCATCCGTTCCGGCATACGTGGCGCGATCGCCTATTCGTAATTCGGGTATGGATACGAATCCTGGTTGGGTGTTGCTTGCGCAGCCAGCCCCAACTATTGTCGCGCCCACTAGCAGCATAACGCACCAGGCTGGCCGGGAAAACCGAAAAGGCATGGACCAATTCCTCCTAGAATGGATTGCAGACCGTGCGGGTCTTTGTATCAGAGCCTCCAAGCAAGGCAGAGCGCGATTTCGCCGTAAGTTCATAGCCGCAATCTCCCGCAAACAGCGTTTCTCCGAACGTGCCGGAAATGCACGAGTGCATCGTGGTAAACACGCATCCGCCGAAGAAGAGCGAGCCGACGTAGAACGAGCCGTCGCCGATATCGGGTGCACCGACGGCGTCGGCCCAGTGATTGCCCGATAGCGAATAGGTTGTCATCTTTGTTCGTCCATTGTTTTCCACGAAGCCGACGAAGCCTGCGTGAACGGCCGCCGAAGCCATGGGCGTGGTCGCCAGCAGTGCAATGGCAATCAATGTCAAGAGTCCTTTGTTCATCTTGTTCACTTCCGCCCCAGTTGCGGGGCGAACCCTGTATCAGCGGGGGGGGGGACTTGACATGACCCGAACAGGCCAAGGCCTGTGCTAAGTAGAAAGGTTACCGTGCGGATCA
>JBFIJP010000509.1:0-2453 GCA_041600695.1 Thermoplasmatota archaeon
CGATGCAATCCTGATCCTCAGCCTCACCGAGGCGGCAGCTCTAATGGCGCGTGGCATCCTGACCATCGAAGGCACGGATCTTGAGGGGCTTGAAGCCCATGCGAGGGGTCGGCAACACCACTACACCCGCACCAAACCTGCCTACCAGGCGCTCCGCTCCGCAGGCGTTGTAGCCAAGAGCGGTTTCAAGTTCGGGACCCACTTGCGCGGCTACCGGGACGACCCGGACTCCTGCCACGCCGAGTGGCTGGTCCATGCGGCTTTGCCCTCCGACTCGCTGCACTGGTCCGAGGTGAGCCGGGGGGTCCGGCTGGCGCATGGTGTGCGCAAACTGTTCCTGCTGGCTGTCGTCGACGGGCCGTCGGTGCGCTTTCTCAACCTTTCTTGGTTCCGACCCTAGGGTGGATGAAACGAACAGGCCAACGCCCGTTCGACGCAAGCCAAAGCCTCAGCATGCCATGGCAGTCCATGGTCCTGCCCAACCGCCCATCGCGTGCCAATCAGGCGCTGGCCGTAGCCGTTCTCATGCTTTACTCGGTGGCCCTCTTGCCAGCCGCGGCGGGGGGGAACGCCGGGCACACCCTGGGGCTGGCCCTTGCGGAGGTGTTGCCCGACCCTGCCGGAGGTCCGGAGTTCATCGAAATCTGGAACCCGGGGCTGACCGACGCGGACCTCACGGGGTGGGCGATCCAGGATGCGGCCGGCTCGTCCTACACGTTCGAAGCGGGGTGGGTCCTGGGCCCGGGTGCACGCCTGGTCGTGTGGAGTGGCCCGGGAGCCGCTGATACCCCCGAGGGCCCCGCCTGGCGCCGCGGCACCGTATGGAACAATGCCGGCGACGCCGCGACCCTTACCGACCCCGATGGTCGCGTGGTGGATTGGGTGGGATATGGGACGTCACGCGACGATGCACCCGCTGGCTTCCGAGATGCGACATACCCCGCTGCACCACCGCATGGAACATCCATCGCCTGGCGCGGCGACCGCTGGGAAGAAGGCTCCCCGACGCCGGGTCGGGCGCCCGAGTCAAGCGGGGCGGCCACCATCCGTATTCTCAATGCTGAGCCGGTGGCCCGCTTCCTCAATCCGCCTGACCGCTACAGCCCAGGAGAGGCCGTGGTCCTCGAATTCATGATTACGGACGCAAACGGTCCGTCGGATCTGGCCTTTTGGACTCTGGACGACGGACAAGGCAGACGGCAGGAAGGCTCCGTCGCGGGCGTGCAGCAAGTAGAAGTGGTGGCGCCGGAGGCCGGTATCTGGAACCTCGAATTATCCGCCGAGGATCGGGCCGGAAGCAGAACGTCGACCCGCCTCGCTCTTCTGGCAGATGTCGGACTCCGAATCCTGCTGCCTGACGGGGGTTCGGTGGCGATGCCAGACCTGCAACCGGGCGGTCGCAATGCGACCGCCCTGGATCCAGTGGGGTTACAGAACCTGGGCCAAGAGGTTCTGGTGCCCCGCATCGACGTGTCCGAGTTCCGCCATGGACCGCATCGCATCACAACCCATGACCGCCTGGTCCTGGGGGTTCAGGGAGTTGGTGGCGATGAAGAGATCCGGTGGTACGCTTACACGGGGGCGCTTACGCCGCTTCCACCACTCGCGCCAGGGCAGGAGTACCGGTTGTGGTTGCGGCTGGCCGAGGTGCCGGAGGGGCTGCCTGCCGGCAGCTACGCGACGAGCTTCTCGGTGGTCGCGTGAGTCTGGCTGTTCCCCTGCTGGCGGTCTTGCTGCTACAGCCGGTGCTGGATGATCCCGGGTCGCTTCGGCTGGTGGCCGCCGGCGTGGGCGACCAATCGGTGGTTTGGCATGTCGGCGACGCGACGGTGGGTGTCACAAGCGATCGCCAACCCTGGTACGTCGAGGTCCCGGCCGGTCGTTCGTTCGTCTGGGTTGAAGGTCCGGATGAATCGAGTTGGACGGCCTTGGCTCGGCCAGACCCAGCGTCGGGCGGGGCCACGTATGTTCCGGCGGCCTGGGCGGTCCACCGGCCCGAACCGCCGCCGACCGGGCAGCACGGCCCACGGTCGGGAGTCTTTGCCGTTGGGTTGGTGGCGGCCAGCGCCATCGCTGCGGTGGCGGCCAGGCGCAGATGACCCGGCCGCCGGGTTCCCTGCTGCTGAAGGCGGTGGATGGCATCGGTCGTGCCGGGGCGGCCAGGCACCTGGCGCGCCTGGCCGCCCGGGCACGCGCAGCTTGTCGGGTCTGGACGGCCGCGCTTTTCAAGCGATTGCCCGTGCCGCCGGAGTGTGCACATCGACCCGTGGGGAAGTTCCCAATACCAGGACTATGGACGCCTGCGGGAGCAGTTCGGCATCAGTGCCTTCGGCCCCGACGAATGGGGCGTCTTCGACCAGCCGCACGATCTCTTCCGCCGTAGCATGGTGTTCGGCCACCGGGATTTCGAGCGCATTGCCGACGCGGTGAAGGCGCAGGACCCCTGGGCGGTC
>JBFIJP010000510.1:0-2437 GCA_041600695.1 Thermoplasmatota archaeon
GCTGCCGCCTGCAGGCTCCTCGTCTCGCTTCTTGCGGGACTTGACAACGCCTTTGTGCTCTGCCAGGGGTTTGGCCATGGGACGGTTGCTCCAACTCCGGCCCCGTTTAAAGCGTGTCCGACAGAGCAAGCCTGGACTGGCAGGCGGGACAGGTGGCTTGGGCCGCCCCGCCAGGCACGTCGATTCGTCGGTTGCAACGTGGGCAGCGCGCCTCAAAACGCAGCGGTCGGCCGTGCTCGGCCGGCTGGATGTGGCCGCACGCTGGGCAGCGAACGGCGGGTACTCCGGGAAGGGGCACGGGCTCCCGGCAGTGGTCACACGGCCGCTCGGGGACTTCCACGAAACGCACGGCCAATGCGCACGCAGGGCAGGTGCCGTCTTCGCCCGCCACGGGGATCGCCTGCCGGCAGCGGGGGCATGGAGTGGTCGCAGCAGCCACGGGCCGGGCAGCGCCGGGCCGCGCATAGCCCTGGGGGTCAAGGCTAAAGAGGGCCGGAGTCCGATGACTGGTCGTGCCCAGGCAAGACGCAGGTGACGCCACCCGCCCCGCCGTGGGCGGGCCCGGTGCGGGGTCCGGGGGCTCTCAGGAGTTGGAACCCGAAGCCGACGACCCCATCCCGGAAGTCCCCGCCGATGAACCCCACGAGCCATCCGGGCCGGCTCGTCCCATTGAGCCGGAGGAGCCCGACCCTGGCGTGGCAGTCTGGCTGAAGGCGTGCAAGGCGGTCCTGCTGGCCGAGGGGTTCACGCGTGACCCCAAGCAGGCGCGCAAGCCGGGCATGGTGTGGGGTGTTGTGCGGCAGGAACCCGAGGACCTGCAAATCCATGTGCGCGCGTTTCGCGACGGCCGGCTGGAGAGCGAGGTCGAGCTGTCGAACAAGTACGTCCAGCACCTGTGGAGCAAACGCCGCAACGCGGCGCCCGAGGTGAAGGAAATCCTGGGCCGTCATGGCATGCCCACCCATTGGGTCAGCGAGACGTTCCTTCCCATCACGGGGGCCAAGGAAGACAAGAAGATGCCAACCGGGCGCACGAAGAGCACCCATCTGACACTCACGGTGGCCATTGGGCTGGCGCTCATCCTTGGCCGCCAATGGATTCGCGCAACCATCCTGCGCAAGCCGCGCATGGTGGAAGCCGTGCCCCTGCTTGTCAAACGATGAGCCGGCGCCCGACGCCGCGCGGCGCGGATTCCAGGCTCCGGCAGTCCTGTATAGTCGATGACCGGCTGGAGGGCGCTCATGTCCCGCGTGCTCGTGTGCAACCTCGGCGACTCGGCCAGCCTCAACATCCGGGACCGGCTGCTGGAATCGGGCGAATGGCGGGATTCGGGCGACGTGTTTCGCGGCCGGCCGGTCCGCGTGCGCCGCGGGGCCCGGATGGTCGAGGTGGATGGGCCGACCATCACGGACGAGGCGCTGAGCTTTGACCTGGCGGCTACGGGCTGGGCCATCGAAGCGGTCTGGTTCCTGAGCCGTCACCGGGCAGCGTCCGGCCAACCGAGCCTGACCGTTCATCCCATCGGCAACCACCAGGCCGCCGAGTTCGGTGGCCAGCCGCAGACGCTCAGCCCGGCGGCCCCCCGCGACATGGGGGCCCTGCTCCGGCGCCTGCGCGTGTATCGGGACGAGCACGACCTGCCTCACCAGGTGACGTATGAAGCGACCCACCACGGGCCCCTGATGGCCCAGCCCAGCCTGTTCGTCGAGATCGGCAGCAATGAGGACTGGTACGAGGACACGCCCTCGGGGGTGGCGCTGGCGGCGGCGGTCACGGATGTACTTGAGGGCAAAGGCCGCATCGACGGACCGTGCCTAGTGGGCGTCGGCGGCGGCCACTACGTGCCTCGCCACACCGATCTGACGCTGGCTGGCGAAGCCGACTTCGGCCACCTGCTGCCCGCCTACGCCATCGACGCGGACCGGGAGGACCCGGCACCGCTGGCGCGGGCACTGGCTGCCACCCCGGGCGCGGACGCTGCCTATGTGCACAAGAAGGGCCTGAAGGGGCCGCAACGGCAGCGGGTGGCGGCCTGGTTGGAGGCATTGGGCGCTGAGCCATGGGCTCGCGACTGAAGTTGAGGCCCGGGCCCGCCCGCGATCCACAGGGGCCATTAGACCCCCTGGTTTCCGATGGAAATCACCAGCAGGTAGCGCGCCTCCGGGTGGCTGCGGGGTGGCTCCGGGTCGCGGCACGACGTTAAGGGCATCCAAGGAATCGTTTCAACAAGATAACTACAGAAGCGAGCCAATTTTGGTTACATACGCAGCCAAAAGGGTGCTTTGGTTGGCGAAACCCTGGTCAATTCGAGGATCGGTACCTATGATGTTTTAAGATAGGCAGCCCAACAAGGCTCCTGCAGGGCGCCCCGCCCTGCTACAGGTGTTCCCATGACCCCCACGACTCCCGCCGGCGGCAAGTGGTGCCGCTCCCACCC
>JBFIJP010000511.1:0-2394 GCA_041600695.1 Thermoplasmatota archaeon
ACAACCTGCGCGGCGCGGCGGGGCGAGCCCTGTGCTAACCATCCGCCGTGGCCACCCCGGCGGAACATCCAACCGCACCGGTCCGGGCCGGCCACGGCCGCCGACAAGGCTTTTCGCCGGTCGGAGCCTCTAGACCGGTGGTTCGGATGATGGTAGGGTCTTCTCGCGCCGGCAATGCCGGCAATGTTGTCGTGTCCATGATGGCAGCCTTGTTGGTGGCTACACCCCTGGCGCTCGTGGGGTCCGTGGGTACGATTGAGTCCCAGGAACCGGTTCTCGGCTGGCCCGCCGGATGGCGGCACGATGTCAACCGCGACGGTGTTGACGACCGCATCGCTACTGGACCCACACAGGACGGAAGCGTCCTGGTGCACATTCTCTACTCCCGGGCCACGACGCCGGCCGACGCCGACGCCCTTGAAGTGGCAGGCGCCACGGGCATCTACCGGTTCCACCACTGGAACGACATCCAGGCCTGGATTCCCCAGGGGGCGGCCCTGGCCATCCGGGATCTGCCCGGAGTCGCGGCCGTGGAACGCGTGGAGGAGTCGCAATTCTCCGTCGTCTCCGCCATGCCGGCGCTGCGCGTGCAAGGGGCTCCCGGCACGGTGTCCACGCCGGGCATCGACCACGGCCTCTCCGTGCATGGCAGCCTGGGCCTGCGCGGCGAGGGCATGGTCATTGCCATCCTGGACACGGGCATCGACAACACCCACCAGGCGCTCGACGACCTCGATGACAACCCGGCCACCTTCGACCCGAAGCTTGTCCACCGCATTGACCCCACCAGCGGCGACGTGATCTGGGGCGGCGTGGACACCAGCGATGGCATCACGCCCGTGGGCTGCATCGATCCGCCGGACAACGTTTCGCACGGAACCCATGTGGCCGGCATCGCGGCCGGCACCGACGCCGGGCAACCCGCCGACGGCGCGGCCCCACAGGCCAAGCTGGTGGACATCTCGTTGGCCGACGTGCCCATCACCCAGCCCATGTGGGTGCCCGGAATCAGCCTCGCCATCGACTGGATTCTCGACTTCAACGAGGGATCCTCATGTTTCGGTGACCCGGGCGACGACAAGATTGACGTCGCCTCGATGTCCATCTCCATCAGCAACGATCCCTCCAGCAGCATCAACCGCAAGGTTACGGACATGGTGCGCTCGGGCGTCGTTGCCGTCATTGCCGCGGGCAACGACGGACCCGCCGCCGGCGGCATCGACAACGCCGCCGAGGGCGCCATCCTGGTTGCCAGCAGCAACACCCGCGACACCGTCACCCGGGATGACGACCTCCTGTCCGGCTTCTCCAGCCGCGGACCCCGGGCCACCGATGCGGACTCGGACGCCCTCGATGAACTGCGCCCCGACATCGCCGCACCAGGAACCGGCATTCAGGCCGCCCTGGCCGGCAGCGGTGTGGCCAGTTTCAGCCAGGATGGCACCAGCATGGCAACCCCCATGGTGGCCGGAATCGCCGCCCTGATGCTCCAATCCAATCCCGCCGTGCGCCCCATCGACGCCGGCAGCAACGAAGCCATGGGCGATGTCGGGTCGGTGCCCGTGCGTGACCTCATGCAACTCACGGCGAGCTACAAGACCGCCACCGAGCGGGACGCCGTCCAATCCACGGCGACCGGCAAATTCGGCCTGCCATGGAACAACGGCTGGGGGTACGGCCTGATTGACGCCTACGCCGCCGTTCTGGCCGCCCGCGACGGGCTTCCCGACCCCCCCACCGCGTGCCTCAGCCTCAGCATCACCAGCCTCACGGTCACCGTGGACGGCTCGTGCAGCACCGCCCCGGCAGGCGAGACGATTACCGCCTACGACTGGACATGGGGGGACGGCGACAGCACCAGCGGGCCGGCGGCCACCGACCACACCTATCTGGATGGCGGCGTGTACACGGTTACGCTTAGCGTCACGGCGTCCAACGGCCGCAGTGCAGCAGCCACCGAAAGCGTCACGGTTGAGGGCGGCCCCGGCGGCGGAACGGACCCGGACCCCGGAACACCCACCCTGTTCAAGGGCATCCCCCGGGCCGATTCGATCACCGTGTTATCCCTGGCGGCCAGCAAGACGTACAAGGTGCACGTGCCGGCCTCCGCCACGACGCTCCAGGTGGACCTCGACGGCCCCGACTGCACCGGGCCTTGCGCCGACGATATCGATTTGCGCGTCGGCCCGGGCTTGCCCGGGGACAACCCGCCGTGGCCCTGTTCCTCGGCGGGCGCTGGAAACGATCACGGCTGCACCATCTCCAACCCCGTCGGCGGCTGGTGGACCGTGCAGGTTCTGCAACACAACTACGTATCCAACATCTCGTTCAGCACGACGGCGGGCCCCATCCCGGAAACCGCCTACTCGCTGACGGCCAGTTGGACGTGAGGCG